>JAXGSX010000031.1:0-18798 GCA_040775225.1 Kiritimatiellia bacterium
AGGTTCGCCCGCCACTCTTAAGTCACAAATTGATATTTCAAGAGACAAAGTGAGAGCGACCCTGGGGCGAGCCGTCTGTTACCCGTTTTTGAGCCATGCAAAAAAAGATTATGAACACAAATACCTGGCCGGTTTTGCGTAAATATTCCGCCACGCATCTGCGCCGCATCGCCCTGCCGGTCGGCGGCATCGGCACGGGCACCGTCTCCCTGGCCGGCAATGGCGGTCTGCGCGACTGGGAAATCATGAACCGGCCGGCCAAGGGATTTGTGCCTTCGTGCCATCCGCGCGTGGGGCCTTTTTTCGCGCTTTACGCCCGCCGGGCGGGCGCCGCCGCCGTCACCCGCGCGCTGGAAGGGCCCGTGGACGAGGAAACCTACGAGGGCTCCGTCGGCGCCCGCGGCCTCAATCACGGCCTGCCGCGCTTCCGCCATGCGTCATTCGCCGCCGCCTACCCCCTCGGCCAGGTATTCCTGGCCGACCCGGATGTGCCGTTGCGCGTGACCATCCAGGCCTTCAATCCGCTGATCCCGGGCGATGCGGATGCCAGCAGCCTGCCGGTCGCCGTCCTGCGGTTCCAACTGCGCAATCCCGGCCGGCGGAAAGTGTCAGCCGCCGTCTGCGGCTCGCTCCCTAATTTCATCGGCCAGGATGGCGGTCCGATCGCCGCGGGGTTGGATCGCAACGTCAATGCCTGGCGCCATGCCGGCGGCCGGTGCGGCATTTACATGTCTTCCCGGGGACTCGAACCGGATTGCGAACAAAACGGCACTATCGCTTTGACCGTGCCGGCGCCGGCCGGCGGCGCGCAGGTGACGCACCGGCTGGCCTGGCGCGACCGGGGCTGGGGCTCGGCGCTGCTGGATTTCTGGGATGATTTTTCCGCCGATGGCCGGCTGGATGCCTGCCCGCGCGCGCCGGACGCCCAAACCGCGATGGGCTCGCTCGCCGTGAAATTGGACGTGCCCCCGGGCGCGACGCGCCAGGTGACGTTCCTGCTGACCTGGCATTTCCCCAACCGGTATGTCTGGCAGCACAAGGTCAAGGTGTACGCCCCCTGCCGCGGCGTGGACCGCCGCGTGGACTGGCTGGGCAACCACTACACCACGGTGTTCAAGGATGCCTGGGACGCGGCCAGGCGTATCGCCCCGCGCCTGGCTGATCTGGAACGCCAGACAGTCGGATTCGTCACTGCGTTCTGCCGGCAGGATTTGCCGATTGAAGTCAAGGAAGCGGCCTTGTTCAACCTGAGCACCCTGCGCACGCAGACATGCTTCCGCACGCCCGACGGCCTGCTCTACGGATTCGAAGGCTGCGGCGACCATGGCGGCTCCTGCCTGGGCTCCTGCACCCATGTCTGGAATTACGAGCAGACCGTGCCATTCCTCTTCGGCGGATTGGCGCGCGGCATGCGCGAAATCGAATTCGGCCATGCCACGGATAAAAGAGGCCTGATGTCATTCCGCGTTTACCTGCCGCTGGCGCGGGCGCGGGAATTCGGCAAGGCCGCCGCCGACGGGCAGATGGGCGCGATCATGAAAATGTACCGCGACTGGCAGCTTTCCGGCGATGATGAACTTTTGCGGCGGCTCTGGCCCAAGGTGCGCAAGGCGGTGGAATTCTGCTGGATTCCCGGCGGCTGGGACGCTGACCGCGACGGCGTCATGGAAGGCTGCCAGCACAACACCATGGACGTGGAATATTTCGGGCCCAACCCGCAGATGCAGGGGTGGTACCTGGGCGCGCTGCGCGCGGCCGAAGCGATGGCCCGGCATGTCGGCGATGCGGACTTCGCCGCCGAATGCAACCGCCTGTTCGCGCATGGCCGCGCCTGGATGGACCAAAACCTTTTCAATGGCGAGTACTACGAGCACCAGGTCCGGCCGCCGGCGGACAAAAATGCCGTGGCCGCCTGCCTGTCGCTTGGCGGCGGCGCCAAGGACGTCACCAAGCCGGACTACCAACTCGGCGCCGGCTGCCTGGTGGACCAGTTAATCGGCCAGTTGCTGGCGCATGTATGCGGACTGGGTTACCTGCACGCCCCGGCCAAAGTGCGCCGGACCCTGCGCAGCATTTACAAATATAACCGCCGCCCCAGCATGCGCGCGCATTTCAACTGCATGCGGTCGTATGCCCTGGGCGATGAAGCCGCGCTGCTGATGGCCGCCTACCCGCGCCGCCGGCCCGAAAATCCATTCCCTTATTTTACCGAAGTGATGACCGGGTTCGAATACGCCGCCGCGATCGGCATGCTTTACGAGGGTCAATTGCGCGAGGGCTTGCAATGCATCCGCGATGTGCGCGCGCGGTACACCGGCCGCAAGCGCAACCCGTTCGACGAGGCCGAATGCGGCCACCATTACGCCCGCGCCATGGCCGCCTGGGCCGCCCTGCTGGCGCTCTCGGGCTTGCATTATTCCGCCGTGGAACAAACCCTGACGTTCGGCTTATGGTCCGGCCGCCGGTTCTGGTCCACCGGGTACGCCTGGGGTGAATGCCGGCAGCTGCCCGCCCGGAACGGGCGGCGCATCCGCCTGCAAGTGCAGGGTGGCGCATTGCCGCTGCGCATCCTGCGGCTGCGGCAATGCGGCGCGACATGTCTGCCCAAGGCCCGGGTGCTGCACGCCGGGCAAACGCTGGCTTTAGTGGTACGAAAGAAATAAATAGAAGGAGCAATCGCATGATGCTTAAACGTTATCAGGTTGCCATGCAAACCGCCGCCCGCGGCGCGGCGCTGCTCGGACTCGGGATCGCCATGACGGTGGGCGCCGATCCCGCCAGCCCCGCCGCCAAGCTGGCGCTGGAAAATCGTCCGGCCATGGCCGCCTGGATCTCGTCCGGCGGCCCGCGGCATATCTGGCAGGACATATACGGGGACGAGTTCCCGGCGGAAAAAATCGCGCAGGACGCCCGCGCGCAGGGCCTGACGGACGCCCTGTTTTTCGTCCAGGGCGCCCGCGGCGGCCCGATGCATTATCCCACCAAGCACCCGTTGCTCAAGGCCGATCCCTACATGAAGGGCCGGGATTACACCGAAGAATTGCTCGCCGCCTGCGACCAGGCGGACATCCGGGTCTGGCTGGCCTTTACCCCCCCGCCGTCCAACGAGACTTATCCGGGCACCGACATCCAGGGCTTGAACGATCCCCGGATGATCAAGCTCTATTGCGACATGGTGGACGAAATCGCCGCGCTTTACAGCCATCACAAGAGCTTGGCGGGATTTTTGCCGCATGAAGTCAACTGCGCCGAAGGGCCGGACAAGCATGCGGATGACCGGGCCGAATTTTCAAAATACTGCGAGACGGAATTCGGCGAGCCGTTCGAGGGCGAGGTCTGGCCGCCGGTGGAAAACGCCGGGGACGTCAACTGGCGCCGGTATTTCCTTTACCGGATTCATGTGGTGACGGCCTTCACCGAAGCCACGGCCAGAACCGCCGCCAAACATAATTTGAAAACCATGTTCTGCCTGTACCCGCCGGTGGCGCATACCAGCCCGAGCTGGCAGTGGGGGTATGACCCGGTGCAACTCGCGGCTGTCTGCGAGAGCACCTGGGTGCCGATGGTGCGGGAAGTCAACAAACCCTATCAAAACCTGCGCGGGGTATACCTGGACCTGGGCTTGAGCTACCGCGGCATGAATCGCGCCAACAGCTACGCCTATGCCTTCCACGGGCATCCGCTGGCGTATTTCGAATTCCGCATTCCCAACTACGTGGATGGCGTGCGCGAGTTTTACCGCAAAATCCAGGAACGCCGGACCAAGCAACCCTCCAGTTACGATTTCTACCTGGCGCATTGCGGCGTCACCGCCCGCGAAATCGAGCTGTTCTTAGGGCGGCCGATGGTGACGCGCTGGCTGGGCCTGGCCGCGGCCTGGCAGGGCGGCGGCAGCCCGGCCCGCGTTGCCGTGGCCACCGCCTCCACCCCGTTCATCATGCAACACCCGGCCTCGCCCGGCACGGCGTACACGCCGCGGGTGGCGGAGTTGATGGAAGGCCTGACGGAATGCATGGATGTTGACGGCTTGCTGCTGGACACGCCCTGGGCGCTCGATCCCGCCAACCTGCGGCAATACAAGCTGATTGTCATGCCCGAGGATATGGGCGCCGGACTCTCGGCCGCCATGGTCCAAAGCCTGCAAGCCTATCTGAAGGATGGCGGGCGGCTGCTGGTCATCGCCTCCCCGCTTTACCAAAGCCGGCCGGACCTGACCCAGCCGGCCGACCTGACCGAGGCGCTGTGCGGCGCGCGGATTGACAAAACCGAGGCCGGCGGATTCATTCAGCCGGCAGGGGCGGGCTGTCCGGCCGATATGAAAAAATTCTGGGCCGACCGCCTGCTGCGCGGCGCGCCGGCCGGCGGCACGGTGGAGGTCAAGGACGCCATCACCGGCCGGCCGCTTCTGATCCGCCATGGCAACGCAGCCCTGGCAATGCTGAGCTTCAGCAAGGATGCCCTGCCGTTTTTTCAAGCCGCGGTGGCCAACCTGGCCCGGCCGCCGGTGCGGCTGGAAAGCGCGCCCGCCGCCAAGGCGCCGCGTCTGCGCCTGCTGGAATCGGTTTTTAAAAATCAGACCTTGTGCTTTTCGTTCTTCAATCAGGGCAAAGCCGTTTTGCGCATTGATGCCGCCGATGCCGGACTGGCTGGCGATAATTTTGAAGTGAAAAACATCCTCACCGGCGCGATTCTGCATGCGGGCGACGCCGCATCCCTGGCCGCCGGCGTGCCGGTGGAAATCAAGCATCCCAACCAGCCGCTGGCGCTGGCGGTGGGCGCCCCGGAACGGCTGGCGGCCTTCCAGGGCATTGTACCGGCTGGCGAGGATTTTGCCGGGCTGTCGGAATTCACCGGCGCAGAGAATCCGGAGGTGCCGGTGGATGTGCCGGACAAGCCCGGAACGAAGGTCGGCATATATCACAGCGGCTTTGCCGCCCAGGTGCTGGCGGAAGCGCTCAACCGCGCGCCGGACGTGAACGCTTTCATCCTGCCGCGCATGGATGCCGACGCGCTGGGCAAGTGCGATGTTTTCATTCTTCCGCAGTCCACCGCCATCGGCTACATCAAGCTGGGCATTCCCGGCCTCACCAACTGGGTCGCCAATGGCGGCGGCGCGCTGCTGTTGCATACGGCTGCCGGCATTAAATTGGACGGCCCGGTCTTCCCGGGGGTCGGCACGGCCGGCACAAAGGTCCGGTTCGATGTTTCGCCCCGCGAACACCGCGTCCGGCCGGCGGCGGCGCACCCGGCAGCGGCAGGGCTGACAACCAACGACTGGTTCGAGCCGGCCTTCCAGTACGACCATCTGGTCATGGAACTGGGCCCTGACGGCACGGCCGTGATTGTGGACGATGCCGGCGCCCCGGTGCTGGCGGCGGGCGCGTATGGCAAGGGGCGGGTGGTCCTGAACGGCATGCTCCCGGGCGCGGCGGGCGCGCGCGACGATGGCTCCGGAAAAACCACCCGGGCGCCCGCCGGCGCGGAATGGGAAGTGTTTTTGAATACCGTCCGCTGGCTGGCGGGTGAAAAACCGCCGGCGGATAAACCTTGAAGTTGGAGCCAATTTCAAAAGTCTTCCGGCGGGTTTACTCCGCCGGAGACGAAGGTTACGCAAAATACAAGGCGGCAGGGGCCGACTTTGGAAATTGGATTCACCATGAATAAAATTTCACTTGTTTTCGGGTTGCTGGCGGGCTGCTGTCTGACCGCCGGCGCCGAACCAGCCAACCCGGCGGCCGGCGCGACGCCGCCCTGGAGACGGGAACTGGCCATCGTCTCACTGGCCAGTTATCCTTTGTCAAAGGCGGCAAAGGCGGAAATCCTCATGCTGGGCGAGTTTGCCAAGACGTTTGGCTTGGAGCCCGACTGGGTGGATGCGGACATCTTTTTGCCCGAACAGCGCGCGCAATGCCGGCAATACCGGCGCATCCTGATTCCCCGGCATGCCTTCTGTTTCACGCCCGTGATGTATGCCGGCATGACCGCTTACGTGACCACCGGCGGCTTGCTGATCAGCAATGCCATCCTCTATGGCATTGACCATAATGGCGACCGGAAATTCGACCGGCAAGACGGCGATACGCCCTGGCCCGGCAAACGGAACTGCTTCAACACCCTGGGCATCTTCGGCCATGCCACCGCCGCCATCTCCAACATCGCCGTCGTACTGGAATGCCCGCTCAGCGCAGGATTGCCGGTCGGCCAGGCCCTGGACCTTGGGAAAAAACTCAATCCCCGCGACACCCTGAACAAAAGCGCCGAGGTGGTCGTCACCGGCAACGGCGCCAACCGCTACGGCGCAATCCGGAACCGGCCGTTCCTGGCATACAAGCATGCCGGCAACGGCGCCTGCGTTTTCGCCGCGCCGAATCTGCAGGACAGCCACCCTTGTATTCGACAAATCGCCAGTAATTGCTTCAGCCACGCCACGCTGGCCTGGCTCACCTTGCAGGAATAATCATGCAACCCAAATCACTATCTACGGCAACCTGGACCGCGCCGCGCGCCGGCCGGTTCGACTTGGAACTGGAAATCCAGACGCCGGCGGCGTCCGCCGGCGCGTATGTCCCGGTGGTACTGCCGGATGTCCAGCTCGCAGCCCGCCGGATTGATCCGGACAGTTTTTGGGTGACCGCCTGCGACGCGCACGGCGCGCCGCTGGTGTTCGATCCGGCGGCGCCCGCGCCGGTATGTTACAAAATCCCCAGCCGGTTCGACCCGGATTATGAAGGCCGGGCCCTGCCCCTGCACCCGCGCCGGGGCCGGCTGGTGTTCCTGGCGCGGACGGCTGAGCGCCGGCAGCGGTTCAGCGTGTATTTCGATTCACGCCGCGGCCGCCATGCCAAGGAATCCCCGCCCGAATACGGCGGCTTGATTGGCGATGGCGATGTCTTTACCCAGCGCGCCGGGCCGCTGGCCGTCCCCGGCCAGGCGCGGCCGGTATTGTGGGGCGCGCAATTATGCGGACGCCCCGGCCTGGTGGCGGCGTCCTCCATGGCCATGGGTATTTATTTCTTCGAGGATATCGGCGGCGGGCGGTCTCCGGTGTTGGTCAATCGCGGTCCTCTGCGCGATGTCGAGGACAAGATCATTGGCGGCATTCCCGCCTTCCACGACTTGAACGGCGCCGGCCTGCTGGACCTGGTGGCCGGCCAGGATGACGGCCGCCTGCTGTGGTACCGTAACACCGGCACGGCCGCCGCCCCGCGCTTCGCGCCGCCACGGACGCTTTGCGGAATTGACGGACACCCGCTGGAGATCAAGTCGTTTCTGGTAGGAAAATATTTTAAGGTCAAAGACCGTCTGGGCCGGCCTAACCGGCGCTATCCCCGCATGCCGCTGATCGTGATGCACGGCGGCCGTTGCCACCTTAATCCCGTACCGCTTTTCGCGCCCGGCCGGCAGGCCGGCGCTTGCGACTTGATTGTCGGCACCCGCGGCGGATTTTTCATCTGGTTCCGGCATGACGCGGCAGGCTTCGAGCAGGGCCGTTTGCTGCAGGACACCTCCGGTAAACCGCTGCAGGTGGATGCTGTCACCTGCTTCCCTACCTGCGCGCCGGACGCCCGGCCCGGCCGGATTGTAATGTGGTCGGGCAATTATTACGGGCGCGTCTTCCGCATCGTGCAGGCGGGGTTCGACCGCGATGTCCCCGTGTTTCATCCGCCCCGTCAGGTCAATGTGCCGGATGAAGTCGAATACTCCTTCCCGCTGGCGATTGCTCAGGGACGCCGCCAGGATTTGCTGGTGGGCGATTTCCGCGGGCATGTGAAACATTTCCGGCAAATCGGGCGGAACCGGGCCGGCGACCCGCAATTCGACTCCGGGCGGCAGGTTACAATGAACAATGCCTGGATTGTGCACCATATGCCGGTCGCCCATTATACGGATTTGAACGGGGACGGCGCGCGGGATATCGTCAGCGGCGATGTCAAGGGCGGCGTTTACGGCTACCGCAACCTCGGCGCCAACGCCAATCCATGCTTCGGTGCCGGCCGCCTGCTGCGGGCTGGCAAGGCGCCGCTGAAAATTCAGGGCGGGCCGGACCCCAACAGCCCGGCCGACGGCTATTCCAAGCCGCTGGCGGCGGACCTTTCCGGCACCGGCCACCCCGACCTGCTCATCGGCACGGGCCTGGGCCGCATCATGCATTTTCCCTGGGCCGGATTGGAGGCCGACGGCCTGCCGCGGTTCCGCAAGGGCCGGGTATTGCGCGATACGCGCGGCCAGCCCATCCGTTGCCATCACATGTCCGGCCTGGAACTGGCCGATTGGGACGGCGATGGCGTGCCGGACCTGATTGTCGGCGGGCAGGGCCGGGTGCATGCCTATCAGGACGACGACGGAGATCCTTCCCAGGTGCGGTTTTACAAGGGCATCCGGCAGGGACGCCGCCTGCGTTTCCTGCCCTACCAGGCCTTGAGCGCCGAGGGTGACAACCTGTTCTGCAACCGGCCAGTAGCGCTGTCAGTGGTTAATAGCCCGGATGGGCGGCGCCTACTGGTTAACCGGATGTGTTTCCGCCAGACCGATCCCCGGCGGCCAACCCTGGTCGAATTCGAAAAATTCCTCCCGCCGCTGCTCATCCATGGCCGCACCAGATGCCCGGGCGCCTATGGCACTGTGTCTTCTTTGAGCGTCGGCGATCCGCTGACCGTGGAAGGCAGCGTGGTGGGCAGCCTCTTTGCCTTCCGCACAACATTCGTGGCGCTGGGCGGTTACCCGGCCGCGCGGCTCCGCCGTAACCGGCCGTATGCCCGCGGCGGACGGCCGGGCCATTTGGACCGGATGCCGCCGGTCCCGCCACCGGCGCCTGAGCAGATCAAGCACCGGGTTGCCGGACGCCTGCCTGTGCAGCGCCTGGCCGATGATTTAAAGCTTAACCGGGAATTGATCCGCGCGGCGCAGGCATGGCCGGGGACGGAATTGCAGAAATTGGTCGCCTGGATGATGCCGGAACCCGACCGGGTAATTGTCCGGGCCGGCGCCAACCGGCAAGGCCTGTTCCTGCTGGTGGAAGTAGTCGAGCCGCTGATGGAACGCCTGATTTGCTGGACGGACCACCGCAACGGCCCGCTGGAAAGCGACGACCGCATGGAAATCCTGCTGGATTTCAACGCCGCGCCCGCCAAGAGTAACCCGCACATGTATTTCTGCATGATCAACCACCGGGGCTTTTTCAAGGAAATGAACCTGCGGCGTAATGATGCCGAGCCCGAAGGACCCTGGCGGGTCGGCCGCCGGCCGATCCAGGTCGTTTCGTTCAACCGCAAGGATGGCTTCCAACTGGCGGTCAAGCTTGCCTGGGAAAAATGGCATCTGCCTTGGCCGGCGGCATTGCGGCAATGTCGGATCGAAATCAAGCGGCGGCGTCATTTGTATTCAAACGAAGTCCGGGCCAAGGAGCAGCGCCTGAGCGCCGTCAGTTCGCTGAGCGGCGGCGAATGGAACTGGGTAAGGCTGGCGCCTTGTGGAAAAACATGCAAGCTAAATCAATGACTATGAAACATTTATTAATCGCTTTGATCTGCGCAAGTTTTCTCAACCAGGCAACCGCGCTGGCCGCGGACGCGGGCTCGACCGCGGAAAACGTCGGCCAGATGGTGTATTTCGACGCCGCCCGCGATGGCGCGGCGGCCTTTGAGAATCGGAATGCCGATTGGGAGCCGGGCAATTGCCTGCCGGCGACGGAAAACGTTGCGCGCGGCGGCCGGGCCTTCGTCAAATTCAGCTACCAGGGCGATTCCGGGCTGGGGCGGTCGCTGTTGAAATTGACGCCCACCAATGCCGCCGCCGCGGGCGTGATGCTGACCATTGACTATCCGCTGGAAGAGTTCGGCAGCGTGGATGTATCCCTGCATGACCATGGCGGCAATACCTTGGTCCGGCGGCTAACCCTCCGGCCGGGCTTGCACGATTATCCCGTGGACGGCGGCTTCGCCAGCCGGAGCAATCCGGGCGTTTTCGACTGGCAGAACTTGCGCAGCATCGGCATCCTGTTCCGGCCGGCGCTGGCGCCCGCCGGTTGCAATTTTTTCCTGGAAAAAATCCGCGCGCTGCCGCCCGCGCAACCGTCGGAACGCATGCCCCTGCCCATCACCGGCATCCGCAAGGTCCAGGAAGTGCCCCTGACCAATGCCGGCGCCGCCGCCCTGGCCGGGATCGTGGGCTGGCGTTCGGGCCTGGCCACCACGCCGGCGCCCTTTTCCGCCACCATCGCTTATGATGCCTCGAATTTATACATCGCCACCGTTTCCGAATTTCCCACCCCGCCCATTGCCGCCGTTGCCCAACGCGACGGCCAGGTCTGGCAGGATGAATCCGCGGAATATTTCTTCTGCCATCCCAACGATAACCGCTCCGTCATCCAACTGGCCATCAATGCCAGCAATGTTGCCTTTGACTATAAAACCGCCCTGACCGCCGGAAAATTCAAGAAAGACATGGCGTTCGATCTGCCGTTCCGGCGCGATAATCAATACCGCGATGGATATTTTTACTCCCAGATCAGCCTGGCATTCGCCGACCTGGGATGCGATCCCGCCCGCGACCGGATCGTCGGCTTCCAACTGGCGCAGAATTATTACCAGGACCGCGGCGATCCGCGCCTCGCCTCGCAGTGCTGGGCGCCGACCGATGTTTTTCCCCGCGCTTCGAATTTCGGACTCCTGGTTTTTAATCCCGCGCCTTTCGGCGCGGGCGAAATTACCATCAAATCGTTCGAAAAGATCAAGCTGAGCGCCGACCGCGCCGGGTTTGCCATCGGCGTGCTGCTGGCGGAATTCGACCCGGGCGAGTATCAGGCCACCGGCCGGCTGGTCATGCCCGACGGCGGCGCCGCGGAACAGGGGAGAAGCCTGCGGCTGGACCGCGGTTCCCAAGCGCTGGAATTCCAGTTTGATAACCTGAAGGAATCTGCCGGCATTTATTCTTTCTTCCTGGCGCTCACCAACCCGGCTGGCAATGTCAAGGCTTTCGCGGCCAATGCCGTCAACAGTCCGGAGCCGCCCGACCGGTTTGGCGAATTGCTGCTATGCCCGGCGCCGAAAGCCATGGCATTCAAGCCCGGGGAATTTAACGCCGGCGTCCAGACCGCCATCTGGCTGCCCGGCAATGCCTCCGACCGCACGCGCCTGACGGCGGAACTGTTCCAGCGGAAATACTTCCTGCATACCGGGATCAACCTGGAGACGCGCACAACCAACGATTTATCCGGCGCCGCGGGCATCGTTTTCCGCATCGCCGCCGCGGCGGAGATCGGCGGCAAGACGGCGGAGTTGAAACCGGAAGGCTATGCGCTGAAGGTGGCCGCCAGCCGGGTGGAAATCACCGGCGCCGACGAACCGGGCCTGTTTTACGGCGGACTGACTTTCCTGCAGTTGCTGCATCATGCCGGGCTGACCGGCGCCCGGCTGGCGGCGCCGGCGGTGGAAATCCTCGACTGGCCGGACATGCCCAACCGCATGGTCAAGCTGGCGCATATCCAACGCCTCACCCCCACCCCGTTCCAGGAAGTCCGCTCCATAGAATACCTGATGGACTGGGCGGATCGGATGGTGGCGGAAAACAAGTACAATACCTTTTTCCTGGATGTCTCCGGCGCGGCCCGGTTCGAGCGGCGGCCGGAATTCAACGGCCCGGAAAGAATCTATACGCTCACCGACATCCGCCGGCTGGCCCAATTCTGCCGGGAGCGGTTCATTTCACTGAACCCGTTCATGGAAGGCGGCGGGCATGCCGACTGGTGGCTCCTGGCATACCACCCCGAACTGCGGGAAACCGGCTACAAAAACCAGGCTAACGTCGCCGACCCGCGGCATGACGCGATCTACCGCGACTGCATGCAGGACTTGATTGAAGCCATGTCCGCCAAAATGGCCTCACCTTACGGCGATGAATGGTGGCAGAAAATGCGGCCCGGCGAGACGCCTGAGCCGTCCCTTGCCGGCAAATCCCGGGCCGAAGTGTTCCGCGATTTCCAGGTCGGACTCCACGGCTGGCTGGCGGAACGCGGCGTCCGGATGTCGCTCTTTGAGGACATGCTGAGCCCCTTCCATAACGGCAAATATCACGGCACTTACAAGATCGTTCCGGACCTGCCCAGGGATATCATCATCACCTGGTGGAAAGGCGGGCATTACCTGGACGAAGGCCTGCCCTGGATGCTCGACCAGGGATTTACCGTGTGGTGCCTCTGCACGGGATTTTATATCCTGGACGACAAGTTCAAAAATGATCCGCGCATCCAGGGGTTCGGTAAGACCTTATATTCCTTCGGCAATTTTCTGATACGCGATTCGCAGAATTTCTATTATTACATCCCATCCTACACCCTGCTCCGCGCCGCCGATTACGCCTGGAACGTCCGACAGGGCAATGACGCCTCGCTCGAACAGGCCCTCGAATCCGGCTGGCTGGAAACCGTGCGCGCCGCGCGCGCCGTCTCCGCGAATCCCCGGGCCGGCGCGAAACTGCAGCCCTTGAACCTTGCCCCATGTTTCAATGCCGGCTTTGACGCCGAAGCGCGGGCGTTCGGGCTCCCCCCCGCGGCCCTGCCGCGCGGCCTGGCCGATGTCGCCCAAATCCCCATGCTGTTCGAGGAGGATGCGGATAACTGCGTCCGGCTCGCCGCGCCGGCGCCCCGGGCCATCGCCGTCAACGGCAAATATTCCGCGCTGGTGTTTCTGCATACGGCGCTCTTCAACCGCCCGGCCATCGAAAAGCAAAAGCCGAAATTCACCACCTGGCGGGATTACCCTTACGGGTATCCTTACGGCCAGTACCTGGTCAAATACGCCGATGGGTCGGAAATTGTTTTGAAATTGCGGCATGGCGACAATATACTGCCAGCGGACCTGGGGCCGCTGTTCCGGGGCTCGCTGAACTGCCGCTACATCCTCCGGCTGCCGGCGGACGATTTCAGCACCGTCTGCCTGTACCAGTGGGAATGGGTCAATCCGTTTCCCGACCGGGAAATCCTGGAAATCCAGCCCGCGGCGGAAGGCGTTTACCCGGAGGAATTGTTCAAAACCCTGCTCTTTGCGGTTTCCGGACGGACGGCGTCGGCAAACCAATGAATTTTGTTAAAATTTTGCGTTATTAATGTTCGCGTAATTGTCCCGACAGAATCAGTTTCAAAAGTCTCGGACGACGTGGAAGTCGTCCCTCCAAAATGCAAAATCACCCAATTTTTGGAGGGGCGGGTTCCACCCCGACCTTTTGGAAGGGCTTTTGCAATTGGCTCGACAATTTACAATTTTGGGTAGGGCGGCCAGTCCCTTGGCCGCCGCAGTGTGCAAGACGCGGGCCGCACTGGTGGCCCTGCGCGCCCTGCCGGCGGGTTGCAGGCTGGCGTCTGCCTTGGACAGAAACAGTAAAACATCAGTAACACAGGAGGCAAAGTAATGAAAAAATTAAGTTCGTTAGCCCTGGTCTGGCTGGCCGGCATCCTGTCGGCCGGCGCCGCCACCTGGCATGTCGCCACCAACGGTGTGGATAACAGCGACCCCGGGCGCGGCGAAAGCTGGGACTTGCCGTTTGCCACCATCAGCAACGCCGTCAATGCCGCCGGTGACGGCGACACGGTGCTCGTTTCCAACGGCACGCACGCGATTACCGCGGCCATTGATGTCAATAAAAACCTGGAAATCCGCGGGCTGGACGGCAACCCGTCCAACGTCATCGTGGATGCCGGCGGAATCTGCCGCGGGTTCTTCATTTCCGGCACAACCAACGCCCTGCTGTCCGGGCTGACCGTGCAGCACGGATCCAACAGCCTCTACGGCGGCGGCGCTTACATCGTTTCCACGGCCACGGTGGAGAATTGCATCTTCCAGGCCAACCGGGCGAATGACAGCGCCGGCGGCCTCTACCTCATGTACGGCCTGGTCAGCAATTGCCTGTTTGTCGCCAACACCAATGCCCGCGCCGCCCGCAGCGAATACGCCGGCGGCGGCGGCCTGATGGTGCGGCGCGATACACGCGTTGTGGATTGCATCATCCGCAACAATACCAGTTCCAGCGACGGCGGCGGCGCCTATATTTACGATTACGCGCAGATCGTCAATTGCACCATCGAATCTAATTCCGTCACCGACTCCTACAGCATCGGCGGCGGCGCCCTGCTTTACGGCGCGCCGACGGGGATGTCCAACTGCCTCGTACGCGGCAATTCCACGCCGCGCTCCGGCGGCGGCGTGGGCGTGGGCGCCCTGGGCGGTGGGACGGTGGTGAACAGCCGGTTCATCGGCAATACCGCCGGCATGGGCGGCGGATTTTACTGGAACGCCTCCGGCGGCCTGCTGCAGGATTGCATCATTTCCAACAACTCCGCCGGCTCCGGCGGCGGGGTCTGGGTTCAAAATGCTGTCAACCAGATCCTGCGCTGCCTGATTCTCAACAACCAGTCCACCGGCAATGGCGGCGGTTTGTATTCGGCCAATAACAGCCTGACTATTGAACAGTGCCGTCTGCAGGATAATATCGCCGGCGCCGGTGGCAGCGGGTACGGCGGAGGCATCTACATGACCGGCAGCAGCAACCTGGTCCGCAACTGCCTGGTGTACGGAAATACCGCCCAGAATGCCGGCGGGATGTATGTAGGCAACAACACCAACTTGCTTGAAAACTGCACCATCGTCTCCAATGTTGCCTTGACCAACCTGGCCGGTGTCGGCGGCTTGTGGTGCAATTACCATAACTACAGTCATGTGATCAACACCATCATCCAGAGCAACCGCTCCGAATCCGTCACGTCGCCCTATCCTAACTGGCGCCGTACATCTTCCAGCGTCACCTTCAGCAATTGCTGCGCTACGCCACCCCTGGCGGCCTACGGCGCAGGCAATATCACCGACGATCCCGCCATGGCGGCGCCGGACACGGGCGATTGCCGGCTTCTGAAGGGTTCCCCCTGCATCAACACCGGCCTGCCCCTGGATTGGATGCAGAGCGCCGCGGACCTGGACGGGCATGCCCGCCTGGACCGGATATCCCGCCTGGTGGATATGGGCTGCTACGAGTATGCTCCCCCCGTGACGATGTTTTATTCGCGGTAAATGTCGTTTACATGTTTAAAGTTCTTAAAAATCATGACTCAATCCCGCCCATCATCAACGCCGCGCCGCCCGCGGCAATTCATCACCTGGAGCCGCCGCCTGCCGGTACGCCGGGAAGTGGATGTTCTGATCGCCGGGGGCGGGCCGGCAGGGGTCGCCGCGGCGCTGACCGCCGCGCGCCAGGGATGCTCGGTCGGCCTGGTCGAGGCCCAAAACTGCCTCGGCGGCATGGGCACGGCCGGCCTGGTGCCGGCTTTCATGCGATTCACCGACGGCGTCAACTTCCTCGCCGGCGGCGTCGGGCAGGAAATCCTGGAAAATTTGCGGCGGCAGGACGGCATCTATCCCCGGGACGGCCTGGGTATCAAGGCGGAAGTGTTGAAACGGGTGTATGATGAATTGCTGACCCGCGACGGCGTAAAATTCGTGTTCCATACCCAGGCGGTTGATGCAATCAAAAAGGGCGGACGCGTCCAGGCCGTTGTCTGCGCCGGCAAATCCGGCCTGTATGCCGCGCGCGCCCGGGTGTTTGTTGACGGCACCGGCGACGGCGATTTGGCGGCTTGCGCCGGCGCGCCATACGCCAAGGGCGATGCGCACGGCAATCTGATGCCCGGCACGCTTTGCAGTCTGTGGTCCAACATCAATTGGACGGCCGTGCAAAAAGGCGGCCTGGGCCGCGGCGCCAAGCGCATCGAGGAGGCCATTGCGGACGGCGTATTTGCCGTTCCCGACCGGCATTTGCCCGGCATCTGGCCGGTGGGCCGCCGGCAGGGCGGCGGGAATATCGGCCATGCCTTCGGCGTGGACGGCACGGATGAGGAATCGCTGACCCGCGCTTACATCCGCGGCCGCCGCCAGTTGTTGGAATACGAACGCTATTACAAGGAATACCTCAAGGGATTCGAGCGCATGGAATTGACGGCCACCGCGCCCCTGATGGGCATCCGCGAAACCCGGCGGATTCTGGGAGATTATGTGCTGACTTTGGCGGACTTTAAACGCCGGGCGGTATTTGCCGATGAAATCGGCCGCTATTCCTATCCGGTGGATATGCATGCCGCCCGGCCGGATCATAAGAGTTTTCAGAAGTTTTCCCGCGAAATCCAGTCCCTGCGCCTGGGGCCGGGTGAAAGTTACGGCATCCCTTACCGCATCCTTACACCGCGCGGACTGGACAACGTGCTGGCGGCCGGCCGCTGCGTCAGCACCGACCGCCGGATGCAATCTTCGCTGCGCGTCATGCCCGGCTGTTACATCACCGGCATGGCCGCCGGCATGGCGGCCGCCATGATGGTTGAATCCGGCCGGGATAGCCGCGCCATTTCCATCCCGGACTTGCAGCGGCGGCTGCAGGCCGCCGGCGCCTACCTGCCGAATTTACGTCCCGCATGACAGGGGTGTTCCGGCTTCCTTGAGCGCCGCTTCCCGCATGCCCGCAATGACGTCGCCAATCAGGCCGTTCAGGTCAACCCCAAGCATTTCCGCGCCTTTGGCAATCACATCGCGGTTGGCGCCGGCGGCAAAGGATTTCTGCTTCCATTTCTTGAGCACGGACGGCACCGACAGGTCTATCACGCTGCGGGACGGACGCACCAGGGCGCAGGCGGTAACCAGGCCGGTCAATTCGTCAACCGCGTAAAGCGTTTTTTCCAGCAGCGACCGCGGTTCCACCTCCGTGCAAATGCCCCACCCGTGGGAAACGACGGCACGGATGTATTCCTCCGGCCATTGCCGCTCGCGCAGGATTTGCTCGGTCTTTTTGCAGTGTTCGCCGGGGAAGCGCTCGTAGTCCAGGTCGTGCGCCAGCCCGATGACACCCCATTTTTCTTCGTCCTCGCCGTGTTTCCGGGCTATGTAGCGCATCGTTGCCTCGACAGCCAGGGCATGGTTGATCAGCGCGGGATTCTGGTTGAATTCATTCAGCAGCGCAAGCGCTGCCGCCCGGGTGGGATTGTTCATGGCCATGTGCTTTGCTCCGGTAATCAGATTTCCAAATACGGCTTTATTCGGCATTGACAACCCGCGCGCAGAAATCGTAAAGATCAAGCTGCTCCTGCTGCTCGTCAAAGTAGGCGGATATCCCCTGATGAATATTGATGATATCATAGCGGATATGACGGCCGGACAGGTCTCCCTGGCCGGTAAAATACAAATCGAGGAAATCATGCCAGGGCGTCCCGCCCCAGGAACAAACCGCCGCCGTATAGAAATAAAAACTATCTGGAGCATGCCAGACCATGTCAAACAACCGCTCGGGAAAATAAATGGAAACGCCGTGCGCCTTGCCGGCCCAGTCCGCGCCGTGGTATTCCGCGATCACCGTTTGCCCAAGCGCCGCCATCACCGACTGCGCGCGTATTTTTAAAGCGGTTGAAGGCAACCCGGGCTGCAGCATGGCATCCGCCATTGCCAGCAGGTTGGACGCCAGTGCCGGCACGTTGGCCAGTTCTGCAAGCGCCAGGGTTATCCCCGGCAAGCCGGCATAATGGCCGGCCAACCGGCGGTGAACGTCTCTGGCCGCATCCGCCGCCGTCCAATGCGGATTGGCAAAGAGACCGGCCAACATGTCCCGGTAAGGCCAGTCCGACTGGCTGTAATTCTGCGACCCAAGCGCGTAGCCGGCGCCGGCCGCCGCCAGATCATACAGCGCTTCTACGGTTTGCATCAGGCAGCAATCCAGGAGGACTATATCCACCGGGCTGGGAGCGGCAGCCAATGCCAGCCCCAAGTCCGCCAGGAACAAGGTCTGCGATCCATGCGAATCGTCAACGCATAAACCGCGCCAGCCGAATCCATGATTGCCCATGATCAGGATGTAATGCCGGGCCGGATAATTTTCCATACCCCATCGTACAAAGGAGTTCAACACTACGGGATCGGCCATATTGACCTCGCGTCCGCCGCACCCGTCCCCCCAATCCGTTACGGCGGCGGATGACAACGGCGGCATGCCGTTGGTGATGACAAACCGCTCGCACCCGGTCCATGCATCGAAATTGGTGGAGTATCCCCCGCGATCAAGTTGGGCCAGCAGGACAACATTGCTGCTGCTGCCAAACCGGGCTAAATCGAGAAACTTGGCGAGAAAATCCGGCTCAAGGTTGTTGTCGGCGTCCATGTAGCACAACACCGTCCAGGCCGACACCGGCACAATGTCAAACGCCAGGGTGACAATCCGAGCCGGCCATGCACCCGGTTCTCCAAGGCCGAAGTAAATGGTATAGCGGCCGGCCGGCAAATCGCCGCCGGAAAAAATTAACGTCTCCCGTAGGTAGCGCAAGGGCATCCGGCCGGCCGGCTTCAATGCCGAACTGTCATCCAGCGGCCGCCAGCCATCAGGCGCCAGGCAATACCAGCCCTGGGGCCCTTGCGCCGCAATCCACCAATCCGCCATGCTGCCGTAATGCGGGCCGGGATTGACGCTGACCGCCACTGCCACGCCGGCAGTCGCCGGCAATGGCGGCGGGTTGGTGTATCCATTCACGCTCAACTGCATGTCCAAGCCGTCAACCGCCACCGCGTCCGAAATCAATCCGGCCGGCAAAATGCATCCCAAAATCATCCAAACCATCAATCGGCGCATCTCTCCCCCTTGGTTCCCCTTGGGGTCAGCCCTTGACATTTGACTATCCGACCCGGTTAAACTCTCTTAATCTCATTTCTAGCTCCGACTTAATTGCCGCCACGACCGCCCTCAAATCCCCGTCGCGCTCCAGTTGCGTCGCCAGCCGTTTCATCC
>JAXGSX010000032.1:0-18555 GCA_040775225.1 Kiritimatiellia bacterium
GCCGGAATCCGCCGCGAGTTCGCCGCGCGGATATATTCCGCCGATTGCCTGCGCTTGTTCCCCCAGCATCTGCTGTTTGTGATCGCCTATTACGGGCGTTGCGCCGAAATGCTGCGCGGAGAAATATTTGAGGGGGATTGCATGTACGAGGTTGGCATAGCCATGCGCCGCCGGCCGGATATCCCGGTCATGCTGGTGCCGGAATATTGCATGTTGTGTCCGACCTGCCGCGCCTACGATCCGGCGGGCATCGGCAGTTGCGGCGTGGTGCCGGCAGATTTGAAGCCGGCGGAAAACGCCATGGCCGGCATGATCGCGCTCAATCTTCTGCGGACGCTCGGCCTGGATTTTTACCAGAAACTGCCGGCGGCGGAGATGGTCCAACTGGCCTTTGACCGGCTGGCGCTGGACCATGCTTCTTTTACCTATCAGGGCGCGCCACCGGCCGCGTGGGCGTATGCCCGCGGCAGGCATGCCGGCCTGGGGTTTATGGAGGCCTGTCGGGATGCGCCCGGCGTCATCGCCCGCGCTCGCGCTCTGTTGGAAAATCCCGAGGTGCTGGCTGTCCTGACCGAAGACGACATAAAACACATGCATGCAACGTTGGAAAAAGCCGAACGAGCCCCCGATGAGCGCGGGCGATACCTGGCCTTGACGGACGAGCCGTTCAGCATGCTGTGGAAATTTCATTGCGAAAAAGCTGCGCAGCATTTCGCCCGGTTGCCCGATGCGATCCGGCGCGGGCGCGACGGCCGGCCGATATGCCGCGCCGGGACGGTATCTCCGGAGGGCGACACCCTGGAAAAGACCGCCGGTCAGTGGCGAACGGGCATGTATGCAACGGGATTTCTCACGATCGGCAACCGCCCGGCAATCGCCGAGACCGCCGTCAAGGCCGTCCTTGGCCGCGATCGGCTTTATATCACCGTGCTTTGCGCCGAGCGCGACATGTCCGCAATCAAGGCCGAGATCCGCGTTGGAACCGAATTGATGGAATGCCAGCGCTGGTCGAAACATTTCGGCAAACTGGACGACAGTGTGGCGATCATGTTGTGCCGGGAAAATGACCTGCAAACGGTTTATCAGTTTTCATTCACGGCCAGGGGTGTCAAGGCCGGGCGCATCCTGCGGTTCGGTCCGGGCCGGCATGCGGATGACGCATGGATATACGAAACCGACTGGCGCGTGGCAACCGGCGCAGCGGATGGGATGTGGCGGGGGACGGCGGCAATTCCATGGAGTTGCCTGGGCGGCGCCGGGCGGCATTCCGGCAACGCATGGCGGATGAACGTGATTCGTTTTTACCGGAACGAAATCCTGTTCCCGCATTCCTGGTCCGCGCTTCAGCGGGATTCGGCCGCACTTGACACGCATATGTATGCAACCGGCCAGTACGGCTATTTGGAGGAACAATGAAATCGAAACTGACTGGAATTTTAACGGCGGCCATGGCTGTTACGGGCGCGCTGGCTTATGCCGGATCTGCCCCGGACGCCACGGCGGTGAAAATCGAAACTCCGCCCCGGCTGGACGGCAAGTTGGACGAGGGATTCTGGCGGCAAGCCGAGCCGTTGGGTGATTTTTCCCTGCATAAAGACCCGGATCAACGCCGGGTCAGCGATACGGAAGTCCGGCTGGCGTATGACGATACCTGGCTGTATGTCGGGTTGAAATGCGACAATCCGTTGCAGCGGCTGGTAACGGCGCCCAAGGTTCAGGAGCATGACGGATCGGTCAACACCGACGAATCGGTGGAAATGTTTTTCGATTCCGACAATGCCGGCAAGGTCTATTATCATTTCCTTTTAAGCTGCTTCAACGTCAAGGCCGAGCAGCGTTTTATTGAAGGCCAGCGCCAGCGTGAAACCTGGAACCTGCCCTGGCGGTCAGCGGTGGCGGTGAATGATACGGGTTGGACCGCCGAAGCGGCCATTCCATTGTACATGTTTGTCGAATACGGCGACCTGGAGCATATCCGGCTTAATATCTGCCGCAACCGGCGCGAACCGTTCATGGATGCCCAGAAGGTCGTCACCCACGAAATCATGCATCGCAGCGTCTGGCGGCCCGTGATCCAGTCGTTCCACGAACACCAGTCGTTCGGTTCCCTGGCCCCGCTGCAGCCGGGGAAACTGCAGGTTCCCTTCCTGGTGTCGCTGGAGCGGGTCGAGATCAAGCCGTATTTCACGAAAAACGGCGAGAATTATTACGCCGTGGAGGTCGAAACGCGGGGCGCAAACACCCGCGCCGGCGAGGTTGAACTGGCTGTGACCGACCGATCGGCCGGCGGCGCGGAGCAGGTGATAACCAGAAAAATACGGCAAAACGGCATGGATGCCGCGCGCAACTTGGTGGAAATTCCCGCGCCGCATCCCGCGGCGCGCGCTATAACCATTGAACTGCGGCACACGGGAAACGGCGAGGTTTTGCAAGCCAGGCATGTGGAAAATCCGCCGGTGCTTAAAATCATGGATGCCTGGCTGAACCGGAATTATTACACCACCGAAACAACCGCCCAGGCAACGGCGGCCATAGCCATGCCGGCGGACAACATCAGGAACATGCAGGTGTCAGTCCAACTTGCCGGCCGGGCCGCCGCCCGGGCGCCCGCCGCCGCCGAAGCCCGGCTGGAGTTTGCAATCGGGGAATTGGCGATTGGCCGGCATCCGGTGCAAATCGCGCTGGTCCGGGAAGACTGCCGGCCGTTTTACGCGATGGAACTGGAGCTGATCAAACTTGCGCCCAAGCCGGGGCTGGAATGGAAGATTGACCGGAACAACCGGGTGGTGCTGGATCCATCCGGCAAGCCCATCTTCCCGTTCGGTCCGGTCATGGCCGGGGTCAAACCGGCCGATGAGGATGATTTTGCAAAAATCGCCGCGGCCGGCTGCAACACCTTTTTCCAGTGGAACCGGTCGTTGCCGGCCACCAATGCCAATGCCTTTTTGGAGGCCGCCGCCGAACACGGGATGTATGTTGTCTCGCAGTTGGAGACCGGCTGGCTGCCATATCGCTCGGCTGATTTGAAACTGCCCGAAAAACTGTTGCCGCCGGCCGATGCCAAACGCATTACGAACGACGGGAAGACCGGCTCAAACTACCTGCGCGGTTATCTGATGGAAGCCGGCGGCACGCACCCGGATCGGACGGCCGTCTTCGGCGAATATTTTGAAAAAAACTTGCCGTATGCCCGCAAGGTGATCGAGAGTGTGAAAGATTATCCCAACCTGCTGGCATACAACACCTTCGACGAGCCGTGCGACAATCGGTTTTTCCATATTACAAAATACCTGGATGAATTGCGCGGGTTTACGGAGGAAACGGATGGGTATCATCCGGTAATGTTGTTGTATTCCAGCTATATCCCGCCGGGCGACGAATATATAACCGGCGGCGACATTCTTTGCACCGATCCCTATTGGATTCCCGATGGCGACGCTTCAACCTCCGGACGCAACACGCCGAATTTCGTCTCGAAGATCGTGTATTGGAACGATCAGCGCGCGCAAAAATTCCGGCAGCCGGTCTGGATCGTACCGGTCGGCTCGTTGTGGAGCGGGATGACCCGCAGCAAACGCGTCATTTCTGCCGCGGAACAGCATTGCCAGAACTTCCTGGCCATCATTCACGGCGCCAAAGGATTATTCTGGTTCGCTTACACCTCGCTGGTCCAGTCCGATTACGCCTGGCAAAGCCTGGCGGATTCCATGGCGCTGGTTAAGAAAATCGGGCCGATGGCGGTTCAGCCGGAAGTCCGGCAAACCGTCCGGCACCAGCGGGCGCAGGCGCCCGGCGCGGAATATGCCGAGGCGGCGTTTGTGCCGGAACGCGATGAATTTCCCGATGTGCAGGGGCGGATATTCCGCGATCCGGAAGACGGCGGGTTGGTGCTGATCGCCGCCAACAGCCGGTACTACCCGGTAACCGCGACCTTCACGCTGGCCGGTTTGTCCGGCCCGGCGCGGCGCGTGTTCTCCGATGCCGTATTGCCGGTGAAAGCCGGCACATTCAGCGAAGAACTGGAACCGTTCGCCGTGCGGGCCTACCGGCTGGGCGGTAAATTGACCGAGCCGGCCGCCTTGACTATTGCCGTCCTGCGTCCGGAAAAAATTCCGCCGGCGGCGGCCGCCTTGCCGAACAATTATCGGCCGGACGCCAAAAACGTATTTCCCAATCCGGGCTTCCACGAGACCATCCCCGGCCATGCCGATTATGTGTTTTTCGATGCCCAGGTGGATGCCGCGCCCGGCGCGGCGAAGTTCGGGGCGAAATGCCTGAAACTGGCGCGGCCGGCGGACGGCGGCAATGTCCAGATGGGATTCTACTGTGCGCCGCAGCATGAAAAACCGACCCCTTATGTCTGGTCGTTTTACGCCCGGGGCGCCCGGGGCGGCGAAAAAATTCTTCTGCGCGGCCGGGGCGTCACCCAGGATGAGCCATACGGCAAAACATTCACCTTGACCGACCAGTGGCAGCGGTATTGGATGCCGGCGACGATACCGCCGCGGCTCAGCCTGCGGGATGAGTCCTCCTCGTATATGATATACCTGACCACGCCCGGGACGGCCTGGTTTGACGGCATGCAACTGGAACAAGGGTACCAGCCGACGGAGTTCGAAGAATGAAAATCCAAAAAGAATTGTACATCGCCGCGCCGCGCGCCGGCGTGTCGGTTTATGCCGGCGGCCAGGCCTATACGCAGGCCGATGGTCCGGAACTGATCGAGACCGTGGCGCTGGAAGCCCGGCATACCGGGCCCCGGCCGTTTCCCATGATGAGTTATTACCGGCCGGAAATCTATACGCGCATTTCGGCCGATAATGGCGCAACGTGGGAGGTGTCCGGCGCTCCCCTCCGCCAGCCGATGAATCACGTGGAAGGGGAGCGCATATACGATCCGCACTATTTCCGCGATCCGGACAACGGGTTGCTGGTCCGGTTTTACATGTCCGCCACCATCAGCGCCGCCCTGGCGCATGCCGAATCGTTTTCCGATGCCGGGTGCAACGGGCGCGCCCGCCGTATGTTTTACCAGGTCTCCCGCGATGCCGGCAGGCAGTGGGATCCGCCCCGGCAGGTAATCTGCGCCGGAGCGGAATACGGCGCCGACCACTGGGGGCCGCGTCTGCATTACGGCCAGACCGGCGGATTGTACGGTGTCGGGCCGGCCTTGAAAACTCCCGGCGGCGCGGTGCTCCAGTCGGTGGTCTTGCAGCTTTTCGACGGTACGGGATATCAGAGCGGGTTGCTGCATGGCCGCTGGCGCGGGGACTTGTCCGGCTTGGACTGGACTTTTTCGGATTACATCAGCGTGCCGCCGGACAAGTCGTCCCAGGGCTGCTGCGAACCGGCGCCGGCCTTGCTGGATGACGGCCGCATTTTTATTTCGCTGCGCTGTTGCGGAGACCGGCAGGGCAAAACCTTTCCCAGCCTGAAATTCTGGGTGATCTCCGGCGATGGCGGGCGCACTTTCTCCGAACCCCAACCGCTGACTTATGAAGACGGCCAGCCGGTATGGAGTCCGTCATCCTATGCCGGGATTATCCGCTCATCCCGCACCGGGCGTTATTACTGGATCGGCAACATCCTGGATCATCCCTCTTACGATTCCGGGCCGCGTTACCCCCTGTGCCTGGCCGAGTTGCTGCCGGAACGCGGCCAGTTGCGGCGGAATACCGTTGCGGTGATTGACACACTGCCGCCCGATTGGCCGGCCGCGCAATCGGCGCGGCCGCGCCGTTACACCAACTTTGGCTTTTATGAAGACCGGTTCAGCCGTGAAATCGTGTTGACCCTGCCGGAACAGCCGCGCACCGACTGGGCGGATTTCACTTCCGATTGCTACCGGTACCGCGTGCAATTGTGACGGCGGATTTTTCAGCAAAACGCGGGCTGGCTGAATTGCGGCGATGATGGCAGGCGGGAATGAAATCATGAAGAAAATATGGATAAAATTATTGGCAATGATGCCGGGGTTCATCCTGGCCGCCGGCGGTCGGGCGGCGGCCGATGGCTTGCCGGAATTTTCTTTGCGGATGTGCGCCCGGGCGCCGGTGATTGACGGCGAACTGGCCGACCCCGTATGGGCGGATGCGCCGGCAATCCCGCTCAAGCTCTGGCGGGAATCCGCCGCCGGCGCCGCGGCTGCCCGGGTCCGCGCTGTTTACGATGATGCCTGGCTGTATGCAGCCTTTGAAATAACCCATCCCAAGCCGGAATGCATTGCGCCGGAGGAATTCGAGCATGATGGAAACATTGCGAAGGATGACGACGTGGAAGTGTTCGTTGATCCGGGCGCGGGCGGCCGAATGTACCTGCATTATCTGCTCTCCGCCGCCAATACGCGGGCGGAACGCCGCGTCACCGTGACGCCGCACGGCATTGAACGCGATTTCAACTGGGACATGCCCTGGCGGTCGGCTGTCCGGCGCACCGCGGCCGGCTGGAACGCGGAATTGGCGATCCCCCTGGCGGCCATCGCGGGTTATGGCGATCCGGACCGGTTGCGGATGAATTTTGCGGTCACGGTGGTGGATCCGATCATTGATCCATACGGCGTGCGGATGGGCGTAAATCGCGCTTACCTGGTCTGGTCGCAGGTAGTAGCCGGACTGCATGAGCCGGAGCGTTTCGGCCGCGTCCTGAATTTTGCGCCGCGTAACGTTCAGATGCCGTTTCTGCCGGATTTCCGCAATGTAACCGTGGGCGGATACGAAAGCGCGGCGGACGGCAAGTTCGTTTACCCCCTGCGCCTGCGTCTGCGCAACCATTCGAGCACGCCCGGTTCGGCGGCGCTGATAGTCGCGGAGGAATTGATTTCCGGCAAAAAGTCGGAAAAAAGGTTTGACGTCGCGCTGGAAGGACATGCGCAGCGCGAGCTGGATTTGCGCCTGGAGGCAACCGCCTTGGAAGAGCGCAACATCGCCGTGCGCCTGGAAAACCCGGCAACCGGCGAAGTATGGCTGGCCATGCGGGCGCCGGACACCTCGGCCTTGGTGCTGCTGACCGCCTATGCCGATCGCAATTATTACACCACGGAGCCGGAAGCGATTATCGTCTGCCGGACCGGTTTGCCGGCATCGGAATTGGCGCGCATGACTCTCGTGGCGCGCGATGCGCAAGGCGGCGAACTGGCGCGGCAGCCGCTGGCCGGCGCCGCCGCGCGGTTGCGTGTCAACCTGGCGCCGCTGGCCGCCGGCCGGCATGCCGTCGCAGTGGAAGCTTGCGCCGCGAATGACCGGCGGGTTTTCAGCCGTGAAATCGAAATCGTCAAGCGGCCGCCGCGGCCCGGCATGGAATACAAGCTTGACCGGATCAACCGGGTGATGTTGCGCAACGGCGAGCCGTTTGTGCCGTTTGGCGTCATTGCCGAGGTCAGCATCGAGGAGTATTTCAAGCAGTTGTCCGATGCCGGCATAAAAACCATTCTCTCCTGGGGCTATGTGTTAGACAAGAATTACGCCGGATATCCGAACCTGATCACTTTGGACCGTATGCAGGCCTGGCTGGAAAAATACGGCATGCTTTGGCTGGATTGCCTTGAAACCCACACGCCGGCCGAGGGTTCCGTCAACCGTTACCGCTTGAAATATATCCGGCCGGATTCGCCGGCCGGACAATTGCCGGAAAATTATCCTTCCTATGCCGCAGTTTACGCCAAAAAAATGGAAGTGACCCGCGCCGCGCTGGAAAAAATTAAAGACAACCCGCGGCTGTTCGGATACATGAACATAGACGAGCCGCCGGAAAACAAATGGGTCGAAAAAGCCGCGGCGGAATATTACGCGCTGACGCAGGAAGCGGACGGATACCGTCCGGTGTTTTTCAACTGCGGGCCGTATGACGATTATTGCGATATTATCGGCGCCGATCCTTACTGGATTCCCGCCGGCAGCGATCCGCGCGCCAATTCGCCGGCCGCCGCTGTGCACCGCATGTACAATTTCGGCGCGGAACGCCGCAATTACCCTGCGGATTCCGCCGAAATGCGACGCCCGGTCTGGGCCGTGCCGATGGGGGAATATTTCAGCGGCTGCCATAAGCGCGCCATGCTGCCGGCGGAAAATTTCTGCCAGACTTACCTGCTGCTCATTCATGGCGTGAAGGGATTGTTTTATTTCGTCCATCCTTTTCAGCATCCCTGGTCGTTGCAAGCCATGGGCGAATTGAGCCGGCAGATGGAAGTTCTCGGGCCGATTGCCGGCCTGGCGGATGTGCCGCAGACGGTGCGGTACGAGCCGGGAACAATGAAGCCGGCCGACAACGTCATGCCCGACGTGCATGTTGTCCTGAAACCCGATCCGGCGGGGGGGCAGGTGCTGCTGGCGGCGAACGCCAGGTGGTATCCCGTGGATGCCGCCTTCAGCATTTCCTCCCTTGGTCCGACCGGCATGGTGAGCCGGCTCTTTAATGATGCCCGCTTCCCGGTCAAGGATGGCGCCTTCCGCGAACGCATCGAAGGTTACGGCGTGCGGGCCTACCGGCTGGCCGGGACGCCGCCAGCCGCCGCGGCTCCCGTGGATATTCGCGTGGCCATCACCGCGCATCCCGAACTGGGCAACGGCGAGGAAATCGAGCATCCGCGCTCCGGCCGCATCGGCAAGCGCAATCTGACGCCCAATCCAAGTTTTGAAGAGGCCAGCCTGCCCGGCTGGCCGGACTATTACCGGGTGTATCCTTCGGCGCATTACCAGCTTGAGCGGAAGCCCGCGCGCCCCTTCCTGGGAATTGCCGGCGCGGTTTTCGGGACGGACACCGCGCAGGCCTGGCACGGCAAGGCCAGTTTGCGCCTGACGGCTTCGACGGATGCTTTTGTCGCTTGCTCCCGCTGCGTCTGCTACCTGGCGCCGAAATTCGACCGTCCAACCCATTGCACGGCGTCGGTTTACATGCGCGCGGAGCGGGAAGGCGCCGAAGCGCGTTTCATCTTCCAGGGCGATGCCGGCGCCGGCGCGAAATATTTCGGCAACGAGACGTTTAAATTGACAACCGCGTGGCAACGCTATGCCGAAAGCGATCTGGCGCCGGCCGGCCTGGATCCATACAATTTGTTCGGCGTGGCGGTGCGGGGCGAGGGCGCCGTCTGGCTGGACGCGCTGCAATTTGAAACCGGGGTGGAACCGACGGAATTCGAGGAATGAAAATCCGCCGACAAGTCATCAGCATGGCCCTGGCGGCCGGCCTCGCCGGCGCGGCGGGGGCGGGAATTGTTTACGACAGGGCCTTGGACGCCATCTGGGTGACGGATTTTCCTGAAGTTTATCCGTGCACGTTGCGGCTTATCCGTGACGCCGATGCCCTGAACAACTGGGGCCGGGTGGCGCATGATCCTGCGAAGGAAACATACGCCTTGAGCTGCAATTTGCTGATCGGCGCCAACAACGGCACGGTTACTTACCTGCAGATCGGGACGGCGGCGCATCCCGGCGAAACCCTGGTCATGCGCGGCAATGTATATGTCATGCCGTCGCACATCGAGGGTGAAAACGAAGGGGTGTACTGGCGCGCGCGCATACCGGTCAACCGCCTGCGCCTGGGCGCGCCTGATGATCCGGCCATCCGGGCTCAGTTGAAGTTTGAGTGCGCGCGGCCGGGCGAGTTCGGGTTGTTTACCGGGCGCCTGCCCGCCGGGTTGAAAAAAACCGGGCGTCTTACCGGCGGCCGGCTGCACGTGTTTCAAGGGGCCATCAGCGCTTTGCGCCCCGGAACCAACCATGCCTGGAGCGCGTCGTTCATGGGGGATGGTTTGGTCCTGGATGGGGCCAACCTCTCCTGGGGCGGGCGGATGCTGCATGGCGCGCAGGATTGCCGGCCGCGCGGCGAATATCTGATCCGCAACTGCGTTTTCGAACACGCGCAGTGGGGCTTGGAAAACGGGCCGAACATCCTGTCCGGGTGCGCCTTCCGGGATTTTGAGACAGTTGTCATGGACTATGGCAGTATTGACGCCACATTTGTTGATTGTGTCTTCGAAAACAACCGGCGCAACTGGCATCTGCGCACCACGGACAAAGGCGTCACCCTGGTTGATTGCACCGTTGGCCGCCCGCAATTGGAAGATATCCTTAAGGCATCGCGCGCGCCGCCGAACCAGGGCCTGGTGCAATCCCGGCGCCATGCCATCATTGAAGTAGTCAATGCCGCCGGGCAGCCGGCGGCCGGCGCGCAGGTGACCATCCGTTGCGAGCAAGGGCTGCCAGAGATGGTCATGCACTGGCGGCAGACCGCGGATGATAACGGGCGCACTCCCGGCCGGGGCGACCCGCGGGCGGTTCTCTTAACCGAATACACCTGGAAAATGAACCTTGCGCCGGAACATTATTCATATATGATAGAAGCGGTGTCATTGCAAGGCGGCACAGCCAAGGTCGGCGGCATCCGTGCCGATCAAAGCTGGAAAATTATCCGTGTCGTCATGCCGGAGGGGGATCGGTCAATTCCGCAAAGTCAGAATCAATAAAAGCTGGAGTTTGCCCGCGAGCCATGGCGGTTCACACGGTTGCGGGATCATGCCAGCGGGAGGAGACGCCATGCAGAGCAGAAGCATAATGTTGGTTGCCGCTTGTTTGACGCTGGCCGGCGCGCTGGGCGCCGCGCCGTATTACGTGGCGCCGGGCGGCGACGATGCCGCCTCGGGCCTCAGATGGGATGCCGCCTGGGCGACCTTGAGCAATGCCGCCGCGCAGGCGCCGGATGGCAGCACGGTTGTCGTCTCCAACGGCACTTATGATTTGACGGCGGCGCTGACAATCAACCGGTCCCTGATTTTCACCAGCCAGGTTCCGCATGAGGCGGTCGTCAATGGCGCGGGCAGCTACCGCGTGCGTATTTTCCATCCCGGCGCCGTGATGGACGGGTTCACCATTTCCAACGGTTACACCATAGCCAGCGATTACGGCGGCGGAGTTTATATGACCAACGGCCTGCTGGCCAATTGCCGGGTGGTCAATTGCAACGGCGGTTGGGGCGCGGGCGTGGGATTGCTGGGCGATGCGGTAGCCAGCAATTGCTGGATCAGCGCCAATGCCGCCGTGTACGGCGGCGGCGGGGCAAGCATCGTCGGTGACGGTTTGATGACGGACAGCGTTATCAGCAACAACTCCTCGTACGGCGCCAACCTTACGCATGGCGGCGGCGGGGTGTATATGTCCGGCAATGGCCGGTTGCGGGACACCCTGGTGGTTGACAACCGCGCCGGCAAGAATGGCGGCGGCATTATATTTTATAAAGGCAGTCCTTCCGTTTCCAATTGCGATGTGGCCGGCAACGACCTGACCAATTCCGTCACCACCGGCCTGGGCGGCGGCGGCATCTATATTTATGAAAGCACCAATGGCGCAGTGGTGGATGATTGCCGGATTTACGGCAATTCCGCCACCAATGGCGGCGGCGTCGCCGTGGCGAACTCCTCGGGATTGTTGACCAATTGCCTGATTTATGGCAATACCGCGCCGGGCCTCGGCTACGGCGGCGGCGTTTATGTCCGCAATACCGCCACGCAGTATGTCACCCGCCTGCACGGATGCATTATTTCCAACAACCTCGCTACCTATGGCGGCGGGATTCAGACTTCCGGGGCCGAAGTCCGGGGCGGCGAAATCTGTTGGAACACCGGCAAGGAAGGCGGCGGTGTTTTCGTTGCCTTGGGATTGACGCAGATCGAGGGCGCGTCCATTGCGTTCAACACGCAGACGACCAATGGATTTTCCGGCGGTGGTACGCCCGGCGGCGGCGGCATTACAATGTACAATGAAAACGCCGAACTGACGCTGTCCAATTGCACGATCGAGGGCAACATCAGCCTGAATAACGGCGCTGGACTGCAAGCGCGGACAGGCTTCAAGGCGCTGAACGTTGAGCGGTGTTTATTTTTGAATAACACCAATACGGCCGGCGCCGGCGCCGGCGCCTATCTGTTGTATTTGAACGCAAGCAACGCGTCCAATACCTTTATCAAAAACAGCCGGTTTATCGGCAATTTTACCGTAGGTCATGGCGGCGGAATTTATACCGAGGGTGGGGTGGTGCAGAACTGCCTGTTTGCCGGCAACAGCGCGGGCGGCAGCGGCGGCGGGGTTTATCTTTACAACACGGCGACTTACACCGGCCTGGTGGAAAACTGTACGCTTGCAGGCAATACCGCAGCCGTCGCCGGCGGCGGCATGTATGTCTTAAGCACCAATATGATCGTCAATACCATTGTTTATTCCAACCTGGCGGATACGGCGATTAATAATGATGTCGGAATATCATACCAGAACCCGACCGCCTCGACCAATTCGTTCCATTACTGCTGCACGTCCCGCGATCTGTCCACGGCCAACCAGCACAACATCACCAACGCGCCGGAATTCGCCGATTTTGCCGGAGCGGATTACCGGCTGGCGGCCGGCTCTGCCGGGATTAATGCCGGGACGAATGAACCCTGGATGGCACAGGGATATGATTTGGATGGCCGGCCGCGCCTGGACCGGATCACCCGCATCGCGGATATGGGCTGTTATGAGCATGTGCCCCGGGGCACGTTTTTCGGCATTCATTAGATTCAATTTCAAAAGTCGTCCCCTGCCACCTTGCGTGGCAGGAACGAAAGGTTATGCAAAAACACAATGTGTTGTTTTTAAACAACATGCGGCGTTTTGCATAACCTTGGTCTCCGGCGGGGTAAACCCGCCGGGGGACTTTTGAAATTGGCTCAGTATCGTTTATGGAGGTGAATGTGCAGGCATGGATCAAAAGACTGGGCATGGCAACTTTAACGATGACTTTGGCGCTGGGCTGGGCGGCGGCCAACGCCGAGCCGGCGCCGCCGGCGATTCCGGTATGCGCGCAGCCGCCGCGGATGGATGGCAGCCTGGACGATCCGGCCTGGGGGCCGGCGCTGACTGTCGCCGATTTCGTCCGCATAGATGCGGGCGGCGCACCGACGCCCATGACCAATGTCACGGCCCGGCTGATGCGGGATGACGCATGGCTGTACGTCGGCTTTGACATCGCGCATCCGCAGCCGCTGACGGTTGTGCCGGTGTACAGGCACCGGGACGATCCGGTGCAGCGGGAGAATTGCGTCAAGGTCGGATTCGATCCCGGGACGGACGGCAAAATGTGGTACCACTTCCGACTGAGTTGCGGGAATGTCCGCTCCGAGCAGCGGAATTCGGCGCAAGGCGGATTGCAGACAGCCTGGAATATCCCGTGGCGGTCGGCCGTCCGGATTACCGACACCGGCTGGCAGGCGGAAATCGCCCTGCCGTTTGCCTTGCTGATGGAGCTGGGCGAGCCGGGGAAAGCCCGGATCAATCTGCTGGCGCATATTTTCACGCCGATTCTTGATCCGTACGGGGTGGAAATCGGGAAGGAACGCGCAGTGGCCGCCTGGGCGGCCACGCCGGCTTCCTGGTGGACCACGCCCGACCGGTTCATCGCCGTGGCGGGGCTGGCGGACGCCGCTTTTCAGGCGCCGTTTCTGCCGCGGCTGGAAAAGGCCGACATCAGCGGCTACGAATTTGCGGACGGCAAGAATCAATACCGGATTCAGGGGCTGGCGCGCAACTACAGCAGCCGCGCCGGGAAGGTGTTGTTGCGGGTGAAAGACGCGCCCGTGGCGGGCGAGCCGGGCGTGACGGAGTTGGAGTTGGACCTGGCCGGCGGCGCGGATGCGGAATTCAACCTGGCCGTGCCGGTGCGTTCGGTGGTCCGCCGGAATATTGAAGTGGAAATCGCGGGGGCGGAGGGCGAGATTCTGGACCGGATCCTGATCGAAAATCCGCCGGTGCTGGATTTGTTCAGCGCCTACCTGGACCGGAATTATTACACGACGGAAAAGCAGGCGGAAGTCGTCTGCCGGATCGGCCTGCCGGAGGCGGGACTGGAGCACACCAGCCTGGCGGTAATTGCATCGGATGGCAAAATCCTGGGCGAAACCAAAGCGGTCAAACCGCACACGGAATGCGCCTTTGCGCTGGCCGACATTGCCGCCGGCAGCCACCAGATCAAGGTGGAATTCCGGCAGGCGTCCGGCGCGCTGATCGCGGATCAGGCATTGGAACTGGTCAAGCGTCCGCCCAAGCCGGGCCGGGAATGGAAAATAGACCGGAAAATCCGGATGCTGCTGGACAACGGCCAGCCCTATTTCGCCTACGGCATCTTGATGGGCGGCTGGAATCGCAATGTTTTCAACGATGAAAATTACCGGGAAATCGCCGAGGCCGGGTTTAATTCGATCATGTACTGGGCGGCGCCGGGCACGGTGGAGGCCACCTTGGAGGCATTGGATAAAGTCGGCCAATACAATATGCACATGGTGGCGATCCCCCTGGCCTTCGCCGGCAACCGAGCCGGATTTCAGCCCAAGTTGCCCGAAGGCCTGAGCGGCTGGTCTGGATTCACATACCTCAAAGGCGGATTGATGAAATCCAAGTGGTCGCGCCCGGAACGCAACCGGATTCACGCCGACATCTTCGACCAGGCCGCGCCGGTCATCCGCGCCGGGATAGAGGCGGTGAAAGACCACCCGGCCCTGATGGCATACGAATCTTTCGATGAGCCGCTGCTGGACAGTTACTTCGATCAATATGCCGAAGGCCGGAAATTATACCGCCTGGCCAACGAAACCGACGGGTATCATCCCATGCGCGTTTTATGGAATTCCGGCATGCCGCCCTACGAAAAAAAATACACCGACTGGAGCGATATCCATGCCCGCGATCCTTACTGGGCGCCGCCGGTCGGCGCCGGCCGCGATTCGCCCAACTGGGTGGCGCGCGAGACGGCCGAACTGACCGCGCGCGGCCGGATTGACCGCAAACCGGTCTGGCAGACGCCGGTGCTGGAAATGTATTCCGGGCATTACAAGCGCCATCACCTGCCCGCGGAGCAGCGCGCGCAGACTTACCTGGCGATCTTGTATGAATGCAGCGGAGTGTTTTATTTCGTTTATCCCGCAATGCACCAGGCGACCTGGGATATGATGCGCGAACTCGGCCGGGAAATCCGCGCGATTTATCCGTTGATTACCACGCCCGTGCCGGAGCACAAGGTGGCATACGCGGGGTTGGATGTGGATGTGATCGGCATGAAAATGCCCGATGTGCATGCGGCATTGCGCCGCAACCCGGCGGGCGGCTACGCCCTTTTGGCCGTCAACAGCCGGCCCTGGCCGGTCCAGGCGTCTTTCTCCATGCCGTTTGCCGGCCAGGCCGGCAAGGTCCGCCGGCAATTCGGCCCGGAAACTTTTGCTGTCAAAGATGGCGCATTCGGCGACACCATCGAGCCGTTCGGACGCCGGGTTTACTTGATGGATGAACTCGCGGATGCCGGGCCGGATTTGACCGTGACGGTTGCTCAAACGCCATTAAATGCGGATTATGTGCCAGAACAGGCGGAATTGCGGATTCCGGAGACCGGCGTGAAAAACATCATGCCCAACCCGTCATTCGAAGAAAACACCCTGCCGGGGTTCCCGGACTACTGGTTTTTGGGCGCGCATAGTGCGCCGACATATCCCAGACAACGCGCCGGGCGTGAAAACGCCATCTTCGAGTTGGATGCCGGACAGGCTTACCATGGCAAATATGCATACCGCATTCGCGGCGGTTATACTTATTTTAAACTCTGTCCCCAGCATGACCGGCCGACGCCGTATGTCTGGTCGGCCTGGATGCGCGCCGACCGGCCAGGTGTGACGGTGCGTTTTGGCGGTGACGGGATTTCGAAGCAAGCGGCGACTTTTACCCCGACAACGGAATGGCAGCGGTATCATGTGCCCCTGACCATGCCGCGCCATGCGCGCCGGCATAATAGTTATGCGTTATCGGTGGCAACGGAGGATCCGGCCGCCTGCGTCTGGGTGGATGCCATGCAATTCGAACTGGGCGCCGAGCCGACGGAATTTGAGCCGTAATTAGCTGATTTCAAAAGTCTCTTTGGAAGAAAATTATGATTTCCATGGATGTAGTAGCCGAACGGTGTTCGGCATCCGGATGCGCCACGCCGTGGCGCTACTACAACCGGATTTAAATGAGCCTTACCGGCCAAGACTTTTTGAAATTGGATGAAATAAAAAACCACCACGGCGCCAAGTCCGCCAAAGGGGAAGGAATCAGACACAACCCGTGAAACGTTTAATCTTCGTCCTCATGGGCAGCTTGCTGCTGGCCGGTGCGAAGCCGGCTGGCGCTGTCTGCATCTATAACCAGGAAGACAACGCCGTCTGGATTTACGATTATACGGCCGACCTGCCGGCTGGCCCGCGCCAGTTGATGTTTGCCGAGCAATTGAACCAATGGGGGCTGGTGTCTTATGACCGGTCGAACGACACCTGCACCGTCAAGGCCAATCTCTGGATCGGGCGCGACAATGGGACTGATACCTATTTCCAACTGGGCGGTCCCGGCCATCCCCGCGCCACCCTGATTTTGCAGGGCGACCTGGTGATTTACCCGTCCGGTAATCAAAGCATCAACCGCCTGACTGTTGGCTGCCCGGACAACCCGGAAATCCATGCCCGGGTGCTGTTTGACAACGGACCCGGCAAGCCTTGCACCCTGCGCGCCGGCGCGTATTACCGCGGCAACAGGATGACCCCGGGGCGGATTACCGGCGGAGAGTTGCTTGTGTATCACGGAACCATTACCTCCGCCGATCCGGGGCGCCCCATAGGCAGCCATCTCTATCTTTACCTGGACCGGATAGTCCTGAACTCGGCCGCCATTGCCGGGGTGAACGGGACGATCGGTTACGGCGTGAATGCCGGCAACAGTTTGATCGAAGACTGTGTTTTTTCCGACAGCCGCATGGCCTTCGGATGGGGCAGCCAGGCCATGCGCGGGACGACTTTCCGGGGGTTGAAAACCGTCTTCGGCGATTCGTCGCGCTATCCGTTGAATGCTGCTTTAACCGAATGCCGGTTCGAAGAAAATGATGCCAACTGGGACCTGCAGGCCGGCAACATCTACCTGGTTGACTGCGAAGTCGGCCCCCCGCGCCGGGGCAACCGGTACGCGGCGCGGACGAATGCGGTCTTCACGGTGCACCATGCGCGCGTCGGCGCGCAGCGCACTACGGTCCATGCCGGCGATGTCCCCGAAAGCATTCGCGCGGTGTCCAGCCGGCACGTAATGCTGAAAGTGGTTGACCTGCACGGCAAACCGCTGGGAAATGCCAGGGTTGAGGCGCGGTGCGAACAGGATGACCGGATCGTCCGCACGGCCATGACCGGCGCCGGCGGGATGACGCCCGGGCGCGGCGAACCGGGGGCATTGCTGCTGGATGAATGGGAGGAAACCGCCGGGGAGTCGGCCAACCAGCCGGTGCGCCGGGAGTTTTCTTACAGGCTTACCGTCACGCCCCGCAAAAAAACACCGGTTTGCATAAGCGAAAAATATTTTCCGACCCAGAGTTGGCAGATAGTGGAAACAACGCTAAAATAGTAAGCGATATCCCTGGACCAAAAAACGGAGGCGCATTATGCAAGGCAAGATAATAGTTTGGGCGTTTTTATCGGCCGGTTTGGCGGCGGCTCAGGTCAGCCATGTGGTGGAACCCGGAACGCGCGTGGTGGATCCGCTGAACGATCCGCCCTATGCCAGTTGGGCGACCGCCGCGACCAATATCCAGGAGGCGGTGGATGCGGCGGCGGGGCAAGGCTGGACCAATGTCTGGGTCTCCAACGGCACGTATTATCTGACCAGCCAGGTGGCAATCAGCGCGCCGATGACGGTGCGGAGCTGGAACAATGGCGCTCTGGACCGGGACGGCACAGTGGTGGACGGCAATTATCCTGATTCTACCAACCGGTGCTTCTGGCTGGGGCATGCGCAAACCGTGCTGCGCGGGTTTACCATCACCCGCGGTTACGTCTCCGGTTCGACCTATGTGGGCTATGGCGGAGGGGTGTATGTCACCAACGCCATCCTGGACGACTGCCTGATCATCAGCAACCAGGCGTCGTACGGCGGCGGGGTTTATGTCCGGCAGGGCCTGGTGACCAACTGCGTAATTACCACCAATATCGCCTTCTACTCGAGCGGCGGCGGGGCGATGGTCGGGCCGGACGGGATCATGACGGATACCCTGGTCAGCAATAACTATGCGTCTTCATATGGAGGCGGAGTTTACGCCGACGGCGCCGGTATAGTGACAGGCTGTGTTGTAGGCGGTAATACCGGCGGTACTGGAGGGGGAATTTATGCTCGTTATGGCGCAAGCATTGCCGATACGGAAATCCTGGATAATACCGCAGGTTCAGGCGGCGGACTGGAAATAGATGATGCCGTCGCACGCGGCTGCCTGGTTTCAGACAACACCAGCACCTCTCCCTCTCGCGGCAGTAATCGCGGCGGCGCCGGGGTGCGCCTTTGGGCGAATGCCCTGGTGGAAGACGGCATCATCCGCAATAATAATGCATATGGCGTTGGCGGCGGCGTGAACGTGTGCGGCGGCGTCGTGCGCAATTGCCTGATCGCCTACAATACGGCCGTGGAAGCATATGCGGGCGCCGGAGTATTTTATTATCAACCGGGTTTGGTGGAAAACTGCCGGATTGTCAGCAATACC
>JAXGSX010000033.1:0-18384 GCA_040775225.1 Kiritimatiellia bacterium
CGGCCAGTTTTCCGGCGCGGCGGCGCCGGCCGCTCAAGCCGCGGCGCCGGCGTTGCCGGAAACAGGCGGCGGCGAACAGCCGGCGGACGGGGCCTCGCAGCGGCTGGACAACCAGTTCATGCATTTCCAGGAAGACGCTCCGGTTTGCGATCAATGCGGCGCCATCACCGTCCGCAACGGCACCTGCTACCGCTGCTTTGTCTGCGGCAATTCCATGGGTTGTTCTTGATTGTGCGGGCGGACGCGGCCCAAAGCCGCCGGACGGCCGGATGGCTGCCCCGCCGGCGCGGGAACGCCGGCCGCGGCCAAACCATATGCGCGCTAAAATCATGCTTGCCCTGGCTACGGCCGGGGGGTTGGGATACGCTCCGGTGGCATCCGGCACGTTCGGCACCCTGCCGGGCCTGTTGTTGATGCTGGCGCTGGCGCCGCTCTGGCGCGAGCCGCGTTTATGGCCATGGCAAGCGCTCGCGGCGCTGGCCCTGGCGCTCCTGGCCATACCCATCTGCGGCGCGGCGGAACGGCACTTCCAGAACAAGGATGACGGCCGGATTGTTGCCGATGAATACCTTACGTTCCCCATCGGCCTGCTGGGCCTGCCCCTGACGGGCCCGGTGCTGTTGCTGGCGTTCTTGACCAACCGGATAATGGACATTCTCAAGCCGCCGCCGGCCCGCCGGCTGCAGTCCTGCCACGGCGGCCTGGGAATTGTGATTGACGATTGTATCGCGGCGTTTTACAGTCTCTGGTTGAATCACCTGATCTGGCGGCTCTGGCATCTGCTGCGAATAGATGAAATTATCCATAGTCATACCGGTTTATAATGAAGTCCACACACTGGAAAAGCTGCTGCAGGCGGTCCGCGACGCCCCAGTTAATCTGCCCCGTGAAATCATCGCGGTGGATGACGCCTCCACCGACGGCACGCGCGAATTGATGCGGAACCTGCCGGCGGATGTGCGGTGTTTGTACCACGAACGCAACCAGGGCAAAGGCGCGGCGCTGCGCACGGGATTCGCCGCGGCCACCGGCGACATTGTGCTGATCCAGGACGCCGACCTGGAATACAATCCCCGCGATTACCCGGTGCTGCTGGCGCCGATCCTGCAGGGATACGCCGATGTCGTTTACGGCTCGCGCTTTCTCGGCGGCCCGCACCGGGTGGTTTTTTACTGGCATTACCTGGGCAACCGGTTCCTGACCACGCTTTCCAACATGTTCACCAACCTCAACCTGACGGACGTCGAAGTCTGCTACAAGGTTTTCCGCCGGGAAGTGCTCCAGGGACTGGAACTCCGGGAAAACCGCTTCGGGATCGAGGTGGAATTTACCGCCAAAATTGCCCATAAATCCTGGCGGATATACGAAGTGCCGGTGGGTTACTACGGCCGCGATTACTCCGAAGGCAAAAAAATAACCTGGCGCGACGGCGTGGCGGCGCTCTGGTGTATCGTCAAATACAACGCCCGCGAAATTCTTGGCGGCAACCAGATTTAATCCATGCGCGTCCGGGATACATATGATGTTCTGGCCAGTTGCCTGGCGGTGGCCGGCGACGCCCTGGCCGTCTTCGCCGGATTCATGCTGGCCACCTGGATCAGGTTTGAAAGCGGCTGGATTCCGCTTTTCCATGACAAGCCCCCGGCGCAACTCTATACCATGTACACCGGCGGCGCGGTTGTGACCACCATGGTCATGCTGTTCGCCTTTCAATCCCTGAAACTTTATGTCCGCCCGCAAATCGGCGACTTCGCCGGCCGCATTCCCCGCCTGATACGCGGGGTGATCACCGGCATCGTCATCGCCATTGCCCTGACCTTCATGGTGCGCACCAAGCCGGAATTTGCGCGCATGGTCGCCTTTCTGGCCATCCCCACCATCAGCCTGACCGTCCTGGTTGAGCGCTGGCTGCTGTTCCACTGGGAAATCCGCCTGGCCCGGCAACGCCGCACGGTGAACCGCGTCATCCTGATCGGCGCCGATGCCCTGGCCGCCCGTTTGCGCACGGCTTTACAGAGCGAACCGCGCCTGCGCTCGCAAGTGGTAGCCTGCCTGAAAATCGGCGAGGCGGCAATCCATCCCGACATCCCGCCCGACCTGGTAAAAGGCACGCTCGATGAAACGCGGGGATTCCTGGAAAGCCACCTGGCCGACCAGGTGATTTTAACCGACACCAGCATCGGCCAGAACCGGATGCTGGAACTGCTGCTGTTATGCGAACAGAACATGGTGGCTTTCAACATTGTCCCCGACCTCTTCCGCATCATGACCAACAGCGTGGATTTGCAGACCATAGACGACATCCCGCTGCTGGGCGTCAGCCGCTGGCCGCTGGACCGCTTCTGGAACCGGCTGCTGAAACGGCTGGAAGACGTGGCCGGCGCCGCGCTGGGCCTGGCGCTGGCCGCGCCGCTGATGCTGCTGATCGCCGCCGCCATCCGCCGTGATTCCCGCGGCCCCGTGCTCTTCCGCCAGGAACGCTGCGGCGAGCAGGGGCGCGTTTTCCGGCTTTACAAGTTCCGCACCATGCGCCCGGACGCCGAGTCGGCCACCGGCCCGGTCTGGGCCGTGGCCGACGACCCGCGCCGCACGCGCATCGGCGCCTGGCTGCGCCGGAACAACCTGGACGAACTGCCGCAGTTATGGAACGTGCTCAAGGGTGAAATGAGCCTGGTGGGACCGCGGCCCGAACGGCCCTGTTTCGTTGAGCAATTCAAGGAAGACATCAGCCGGTACATGTGGCGGCATGTTTCCAAGCCGGGCATGACCGGCTGGGCGCAGGTCAACGGCTTGCGGGGCAACACCGACATCCGCGAACGGGTGAAATACGACCTGTACTATCTGGAAAACTGGTCGCTGGCTTTCGATTTCAAGATTCTGATGAAAACCATCCGTTGCCGCAAAAACGCCTACTGACCGGCGCAGGGAGCATCAATTTGCATGGAAACCCTCTGGCACAACCCGACCTTCTGGGCCGCATTATGCGGCTGGGTGGTGGCGCAGCTGACCAAGATGATGTGTTTTTTCGCCGTTACCCGGCGCATCAAGCCCAGTTACCTGGTCAGCACCGGCGGCATGCCCAGCGCGCACTCCGCCATGGCGACGGCCCTGACCACTTCCGTCGGCCTGCGCTGCGGCCTGGCGGACCCGCTTTTCGCCGTCACCCTGGCGTTTGCCATCGTGGTGATGTTTGACGCCCAAAGCGTCCGCCGCGCCGCCGGCATTCAGGCGCGCATCATCAACCAGATGATTGACGAACTATTCAAAAATCACCGGCTTTCCGAAAAGCGGCTGGTGGAATTGCTGGGACACACCCGCCTGGAAGTTTTGGCGGGACTGCTGATGGGGATCCTGTCCGCCATGCTCGTCCATGGCTTCATGGCCTGACGCGCCCGATGCGGCGCCGGTGCTCCAGCGCCGGCAGGCAGTTCCGCGCCCGCCGCAACGCCGCCGGCTGGAGCGTCGCGCTGACCACCCCTTCCCGCCCGCCGCCATCCGCCAGCACCAGCCCCCAGGGATCCACCGCCAAGCTATGCCCATAGGCGGCGACCCCGTCGGCCGGGTTGGCGCCGCACTGGTTGGGCGCCAGCACAAAAGCCTGGTTTTCGATGGCGCGCGCGCGCAGCAAAACGTTCCAATGGGCCTGGCCGGTAACGCGCGTGAAATTTGCCGGCGCGCACAACAGATGCGCGCCCGCATCGGCGTAACGCCGGAACAATTCCGGAAAGCGCAGATCGTAGCAGACCGACAGTCCGCACAGCCAGCCTTCAATCCGGACCAGCACCGGCCGCGTCCCGGCCGCGTACACCGCACTTTCGCGCTGGGCGCGTCCGCCGGGCAACCGCGAGTCGAAAAGATGTATTTTACGGTAGCGGGCCGCCAGCCGGCCCCGGCGGTCGAACAGCAAGCTGGTGTTGAAAATCCGCGCGCCGCATTTTTCCGGCAGGCTGCCGGCCAGCACCCAGGCGCGCCGCCGGCGCGCCAGGGCCGCCGACCAGGCGCATACAGGGCCCGGAATGATTTCCGCGGCGGCGCGCAGGTCGGCCGGCGCGCCGCGCACCGCAAAGCATTCCGGCAGGAGCAGCAGATCGGCGTACGGCGCGGTTGACGCCAGCGCCTGCAAGCGCCGCAAATTGTCCGCCGGATCCGTTCCGGCGGCATTCTGCACCAGGCTCACCCGCAGCGGACACCGCGGCCATGGCCGCACATCAGGCATGGGAAAAAACCGGCAAGGCTAAAGAAAAAGGGCCGCGCCCGGCGTCGGGGCGGCCCTTGATCCAATCAGGTTAACTTAAGTTTCAGCCCAGGACGGCATCCTTAGCCGCTTTGGCGATCCGGAATTTCAGCACGCGCTTGGCCTTGATCTTGATGGTCTCGCCCGTCGCCGGGTTGCGGCCCATGCGCGCCTTGCGGTTAACGATCACCAGTTTGCCCAGGCCCGGAATGGTAAATCCGTTCTTGGCTTCCTTGCAGGCCATGGCGACCAGCGTCTCCAGCATCATGGCCGCCTGCTTCTTGGTGATTTCCGTCTTTTCCGCCAATTCCGCGACGATCTGACTTTTGGTTTTCGCTTTGCCTGCCATGGAGCATCTCCTTTGGTTGGTTAAACAAATAAGATCAAGGGCTGCCCAGCACCTTTACTTGCCATACGTATATTGAGTTTCCTTGAAAAATGCAAATAAAATCTTAATTTTTTTTAAATTTACCGGCACGGGCGCATTCTTAAAGAATTTTGAACTTCGGCAAATCCTGGATATCCACCAGGCCGATCAGGCGTCCTTCCGCATCCACCACGAGCAAGTCGTCTATGTTGTGCTCCTCGTACAACTTCAATGCCGCCACCGCCAGATCGTCGCCGCGCACCGTCAGCGGATGCGCCGTCATTACCTCGCATACCCGCCGCGACGGCAGGTCCGCCGCCTCGCCGATCAGCCGGCGCAAATCGCCGTCGGTGAAAATTCCAACCGCCCGACCCTGGGCGTCCACCACGCCCACCGACCCCGACCGCGCACGGGTCATGGCCAGGATGGCGTCCTTCAGCGTGGCCTGCAGCGGGACGGCCGCCAGGCGTTCGCCCGCGCGCATGATGTCAGACACGCGCAGCAGCAGCGCCCGGCCGATGGCGCCGCCCGGATGAAGCTTGGCGAAATCCTCGCGCTTGAAGCCCCGGGCCTCCAGCAGCACAATCGCCAGGGCGTCGCCGACAGCCAGCATGGCGGTCGTACTGGCCGTCGGCGCCATATTGAACGGACACGCTTCGCGCGCCACCCGCATGGCGATCACCGCATCGCTCAGCCGCGATAGCGCGCTTTCCGGCATGCCCGTCATGGCCACAATTCCGGCGCCCTGCCGGCGCACTACCGGCAGCATTTCCAGCAGTTCGGCGGACTCGCCGGTAAAACTCAGCCCCAGCAGCATGTCATGCCGGTTCAGGATGCCGATATCGCCGTGCATGGCTTGCGCCGGATGAATGGCCATGCTGGGCGAACCCGTGCTGGCCAGCGTGGCGGCGATCTTCTGACCCACCAGGAAACTTTTGCCGACGCCGGCCACCACGATTTTGCCGCCATCCGCCAGCCGCTGCAGCATCAGCTCCGCCGCGCGGCTGAATCCGACATCCAGATTATCGCAGACCCGCTGCAGTTCTTCGATTTCGATCTGCAGGACGCCGCGGGCCCGCTCCAGAATTTTCATGACTTGTTGATCCCTCCGCCCCGCGGCCGGCCGCACGCCCTGCCGATCCCGGCCTCCGCGGGTGAAGGCATACTACGCCAAGCCGGCCGGCAAAGCAAGCTTTCGGAATTCCTGCGGCGGGCAGTTTTTATTTGAGCGGCCGGACACATCCCCGAAAAACCTTGCCAACGCCCCCGCAATCCGGCATGATTTAATTTTGCATTTGGGAACCGAATGACAGCGCGAACCAGTCTGATGAGCACCACCGAAAAAAAAGATCCCGAAGCGCCGGCCGATCCGCTGGCGGATTTGCAGCGTCAATTTCAAGACGCCATGCAGCATTACAACCTCGGCGGCTTGTTTTCCCGGCCCGGGGCCGACCCGGCGCCGGCGGACAAACCGGCCCCGCCGCCGGCCGACCCGTTGCGCTGCATCCGGGAATTCAACCACAAGCCCCGCGAAATCCGGGACTACCTGGACCGGTTCGTCATTCAGCAGGCGGAAGCCAAAAAAGTGCTTGCCGTGGCCATCTGCGACCATTACAACCATGCCCGGCAGTGCATCGCAACCCCAACCCTCCGCGAACGGGAATACGCCAAGCAAAATGTCGTGCTGCTGGGCCCGACCGGCGTGGGCAAGACCTACCTCATCCGCTGCATCTCCCGGCTGATCGGCGTGCCGTTCGTCAAGTCCGACGCCACCAAGGTCTCCGAAACCGGTTACGTGGGGCATGACGTCGAGGACCTGGTCCGCGACCTGGTCAAGGCCGCCGAAGGCGATGTGGAACTGGCGCAATACGGCATTATTTACATTGATGAAATTGACAAGATCGCCGCCGCCGGCAACGCCGGGGCGCGCGACGTCTCGGGGCGCGGCGTGCAGGTCAACCTGCTCAAGCTGATGGAAGACACCGACGTCAGCCTGCAAAGCCAGACCGATCTCCTGGGCCAGATGGAAGCCATCATGCAACTGCAGCGCAGCGGCAAGCCGCCCAAACGCACGATCAATACGCGGCACATCCTGTTCATCGTCAGCGGCGCCTTCGACGCGCTGGGCGAACTGGTGAAAAAAAGGCTGCAGGCCGGCGCGATCGGGTTTGCCGCCGCCGGCCGCGCCGCGCGGTCCGACAGCGAATGGCTGAAAAAGGCGGGCACCGCTGATTTCATCCAGGCCGGGTTCGAGCCGGAGTTCATCGGCCGGCTGCCGGTGCGCGTGGTATGCAATGGTTTGACCGCTGCCGACCTGGAACAGATCATGCTTTCGGCGGAAGACAGCATCCTGACGCAATACCGTCGGGACTTCGCCGGCTACGGCATTGATTTCAGCCTCACCCGCGAGGCCATCGCCGCCATTGCGAGCCGCGCCGATGAAGAACGCACGGGCGCCCGCGGGCTGATGACGGTCATGGAGCGTATTTTCCGGAACTTCAAGTTCGAGTTGCCGTCCACCGCCGTCAAATCCCTGGAAGCCTCAACCGACACCATCGCCGACCCGGGCGGGGCCCTGGCCGCCCTGCTGCGCGCCAACCTGCACGCGCAGGCGGGGCTTCTGAAGAAGGAATTCGCCGCCTTCGCCGAGCGCTTCCGCAACGAGCACGGGCTGGAACTGGTTTTCGAAGAATCCGCCATCAACGCGCTGGCCGACCTGAGCCTCCAGAAAGACCGCACCGTGCGCGCCATCTGCGAAGAAAAATTCCGCGACTTCCAGCACGGTCTGAAACTGATCGCGAACAACACCGGCCAGACCCGGTTTGTCATCACCGACGCCATGCTGGCCGCGCCCGACCGCGAACTATCCCAATGGATCGTGGCGAGTTTCAAAGCCGCCGAAGGCAAGCCTGCATCCGCCGGCCCGCCGGGGCCGGCGTAACCCCGCGGCGCAACCGTTGCGCCCAAACATCAGATCAACGCAGTTTGAACAATACGCCACGTGGAACGGTTTCATAAGCGCCCATGTCAACAACACCGGAATAACGATCCCGGCGCGAATATCCCGCAAGATCCACGGCGCCGGCCATCCAATCCAAGTTCGTGCCGGCGTTGACGCCCGGCGACCGCAAATCCAGCCGGAAAGAGTCATCGCTGAATAACGGCGCATTGGTAATATTGCCTTCGCCGGAACCCATATCCGCTGCGGGATATGAGCAGGAATACACCACGCCGCCGGTCAGGGCGGCTCCGCTCAGGCAAAGATTAGGCTGCGAACCTGCTGCGTTATCGTAGATTAAGCAATTAACGGCGTGGACGCCGCTGACCTCCGCCGTGGTCACACTGACATACAAGCCCCCGCCTCTGGTGGCCGCCTCGTTTGAAACAACCGTGCAATTGGCCAGCGTGTTGCTGTTGTCGCGGTTTTGCGCGGAACAATAGATACCGCCGCCGTAGGGCGCCGAGTTATAAGCGAACACATTATTGCGCAACGCGAGGTTGCGGGCGTCGCTGCGGATGTATAATCCGCCGCCATAACGATAACCGGTCTTGGGCACCATGTTGCTTATGATACGACAATTTTCAATCGCTGCCTCCCCGGACGCCGCGGCGCCGTAATAACAGTAAATCCCTCCCCCGCCATTGCTGACCGCATTGCAGGCGATGGTAGAATCAGCCACGACACCTTTCTTGTCTAAATAGATGCCGCCGCCGCCATTGCTGGCAATGTTGCCGACGATCAGGCAATTGGAGATGAACCCGTTCTGGTCCATAAACACTCCCCCGCCGGAAATTGGACAACGATTTGAAATGATGTCGCAGGCGATTACCGCGCCGTTTTCCCGGATCAACACTCCGCCGCCGCCATACGAAAAATCTCTGTCGGAAACGTTATTGACAATGCTGCACCGTTCAACCCGGGCCAGCGGCCCGTTCAGGCATACGCCGCCGCCATGCAACCCTACATTCTCTTTAACCCGGCAATCGCGGAGCACTCCGGCAACGATATAAACGCCGCCGCCGTAAATTACGGCATCGGCATAACCATTGCTGATGGTAAAACCGGTGACCACCGCGTTGGAATGGCTGATGTTCAGGCAGCGCACCGAACCATTGCCGTCAATCGAAGGCGGCATAGCGCCGGCGGCGCCGGCCAGCCAAACGCCTTTGCTGACCGCCAATTCGGCCGACAGCAAATATACACCGTTGGATACCTGGATCGCATCTCCTGAAACGGACTGGTGCAGGGCATTGCTGATTGTGCGCAAGGCCGTCGGCCAGTTCGTGCCGGCCGCCGCATCCTGCCCCAAAGTTGAAACATACCATGTGGTCGCGCCGCGTCCGGGCAGCGGCAGCCCCAACCCTACAATCCACGCTAATGTCACACAGCGCTGTAGTACTCGCATCATACTCCTTTCCCGTTGGCTAAAACCTAAACCGCCAATGGCATGATAGAAACCGGCTCAATTATTACCTTGTTTTAATCTGATTGCAATCTTATCACAACCGGCCGGCGGCGCATAATTTTCCAGCCGGCTGATCGCCCGTCCGTTCAATTCCGCTATGATGTCATAATGGAAACAGGTCGTTACAGGCGCGCCGTGCGCATCGCCCGCGGTTATGCTGCGGGTAAAAACCAACGCGCGCGGATCGCCGATGTCCGGCGTGCAGCCATCCGCTCCGGTTACGGCGTAATTATTGGCAACCAGATCTGCCCCCGGCTCACGGGGAACTGCGCGGACGCGCGCCCGGGCGACAGGCTCGCCGGCATCATTTTCCACACGGACTACCACTTGCCGGCGGAAAACAGCCCGGCTGATCCGGCCAGGTTGCGCCGCGTAAACATCCGGCTGCGCGCCGGGAGAAACCTGGCAATCCGTCAATTCAATATTGCCGCCGCTGGTCAACTGCCAATTGCACGCATTACGTTCAAACCGGCAGCCATGCAAAAGGATGGTGTTGCCCTGAATACCTGTAATGACCGCGGCATTTTCCCGGAAGCAGCAGCCTTCCGCCGCCTGATCCGGCGAGCCGAAAACAGACGCATTATTTTCAAAAATCGAACCGTGGATTGACGTGCGATGCCGGGCGGCGCCAAACAAAGCGGCAGCTTTAAACCCGGCAACCCGCGCGCGGTAAAGGGTGACCAGCCCCGACCAATATGGGCGGGGGATTTCCCGCCGCCCGCTCGCCGATGCAAGCACGCCATGATAAATATGCAACTCGCCGCCATATCCTTTCTGCCATCCCCCTCGTCCATCGGGCAACTTGCCGGAAAACACCGTGTGGTCTTCCCCGCTGATCTTAAGCGCCGCCCGGATGGCTGAGTTTGTGCGGTTGCCCAAGGTTAAGCGGTTGACGCGCGCGGGAGCGTAGCGGTTTTTCACGCCGACCACCAGCACCAGGTAAGAAGGCGCAAGAATCAAAGTCCCGTTCAGGATCAAAGTTTCATTGGTGAGCAGCGGGCATCCGATTTGCATCCAAGTTTCAGAACCGTCATTCCGGCCAACCTGCAGGTTGGCGTTAACGGCATAAGTTTGCGCGCCGGCATCCTTCCGTACCAGGTTCCAGCCATTGGCGCGGTCAGCGCGCAACAGCGATTCCAGGCGCGCCGGCGCGGACTCGGTAAAGTCGGCCACAATCAGCGTGCGCGTGCCGGAATCAAAAACGACTGACGCCGGCAAGGGCAGGCTGATCAACAGGCATGCCAGACATACAATAAGTTTTCCCATATCGCTCCAAGCTTTGACTGCCGCGGGTTACGGCTCAAATTCTGTCGCCTTGTCGCCGCGTTCGATTTGCAAGGCATCCACCCAGACAGTGGCTCCGGCATCGGCCACAAAATGCACCCCCAGCATGCTGGCGCCTGACCCGGCTTCGAAAGCCACGCTGCAGCGTTGCCATTGGCGATCAATTTGAAAAGACGTATCGCCTTTTTTGCCGGCGCGCAGCTTGGCAGTCACGCCATCGCGATCCGCGCGCAACCAGGCGGAAAAAACATATTTTTCCGGCGTCCGATGCCTGGGACGCAAATTCAAATATACAAATCGCCATGTGCCTTCCGAAATCATTTCCAGGCATTTAGCGCCATGGTAAGGCGTATTGGTGGTCAAGCCCCACACTTGATTGGAACCGCCGATGCGTTCCCAGGGCTTCAGGGGGGTTCCAGTCTGGCGCCAGTAATCGGGACGGCCGCGAATGGATTCTTCCTCCAAACTCGGATTCGGCGCCAGGTTTTTCATTTTAATGCGTCCATGCCGACCATAGGCAACAGTCGGCGGAGGTAATTCTCCCTGCGGGCTCATGGCAACCGTGATTTTAACAGGGTGGGCCTCCGAAACAGCAGTAACTTCTTCCGCCTTGGCAGGCAACAAACGATAAGCACGCACACCAAGCGGTTCCAGCGTATCGGTAAAACCGCCATCCGCAACTTGATATCTGGCGCCACTGAAAAGCTCGCTCACAACTCCTCCGTTTGCCGGCAATGAAAGTCCATATTGAACGGCAACCGGACGATTAGCCACGCTGGCCGCCAGCAGAACCAAGCCGCCTTCCGGATTGCGCTTCAAAGACACCTGGACATCGGGCATCTGCCGCGCATCAAAATCATAAGGACCGTCCGCATAGGCAACTTCCTGAAGAACAGCCGGCTCAAGGCAGATTGGACCCAGCAGTTTCATACGGCGCGCCAGTTCACGCAAAGTGTCCCAATTGACCTGAGCGCGCTCCGGGTAGCAGAAATATCCGATGCCCTTAGCGCCATGAATCAAGGCAAGATAAGTTTGACAGATTTGTTCCGCCGGGGTTAAGGCTCTTTTTAAAATCCCGCTGTATTCGGCGCCTTGCATAATAACCGTTGGAACTGTCCGCAAACGTTCCGCCTTTTTCGTCAAATGATGTATCATCCAAGCCACATAATCAATCGTTCCGCTGCCGCCGGAATATTCCGGTGTCCAGTAAGGATCAATGCCCAGCATATCCATCCAGTCAAACCACTCATCAGGGCATTGATAAATCCCCGGATTCCAGTTGACAAAAACCGGGTGATATCCATCCATAGTTTTGATGCGGCGGTAGAATTCACGGCCAACCGGAATCTGGCCATACTCGATATTCGCCAGCGGCTCATCAAATATAAAAAATGCCGCCAGCGCCGGATGATTCATGGCCGTCTGAATGATGGGCGTCAGGTATGGCATTTGATTGTCCAAATACTCCATTAAAACAGCGGTTTTTACCTGCGCTTCACGCCCGGGAATGGCCGAAAGAATCACATCCTTGCTGTTGATCCCCAATGAACAGGTCTCGCGATTAAATTCGCGATTAACCGCTGCAAGTTCCGCGGGAGTCAACAGTTTCCCGGGATCCTTGACCATTGTCCGTTCATTAAAAGGCACATAATTCATATCCGGCGCGGCAATGACCTTGAGTCCATGTCGGGCGGCCGCATCAAGATAGGCAACAATGTCCTTGACCTGATCGCCCTCCGGGTTGGAACGATCGCCATCCGGGCGATATGTCCATTGTTGCATGGTATTAAAACCGGCTTCCGCCATTTCAGCAAAAGCATATTCATCCGATGGTTTGATGCCGGCCATGCACATAAAAAGAGGGAAGAACGGCCGGCCGTTTTCCAGCAGGCGATAATTTTCCCGGTCTACCTTCCATTCACAACCGGGCCGCGGGGTCTGTTTGCTCAGGCATAGCTCTACGCTGGATCCTGACGTTCCGGCGGCGGAAACCAACTCCAGACGCAACACCTGCCCGCCAACCGGCACGGCTTGAAGCGGAACGGCAAATTTCGTTACCGCCTCCAGATTTTCCATGACAGCAAGCTCTTCTTTGCCCAAACGCGCTACCAAACGCATCCCTTGCAATTCATCCTGCGGTAAATTTATCCGGCACACGGCAACCGCTGACTGTTCGGTTGTGTAATAATCCCGATCCAGGTACGCTGAAAATAAATTCAAGGCCGACAAATCCTCGATCGCCAGTGTTTGCCACACCTCGCGCGTAGCGCCATCAAGCAGGCGCAAGGTTACTGCGCGCTCCGCCATCGCTTCAACCGGAACCGGCACGCACACCGGCATGCGCGAAACACTCCCGTCGAGCGGCACAAGCTGTTCGGTCATCTTCGCCTTGCCGTCACCCTGTTTGTCGCTAACCGCCAGAATCGCCGAGCCTCGCGCCGAACTGAACAATAAAAGTTCCGCGTTAATATTATAAAACACGGCGCCATTCGTGGTATAATACCGGCTGATAGCCGCCTCTTTGATGTAAGGCAAAACCGGCGCAATGATCCCGTCAAGTTCAAAGTCAATTGGACGGCCGAATTGTTTGGCCTCCGTCCAGGCATTGGCCGGAGAACTGCCCGTTAACGGCGCCCAAGTCCGGTAATCGCGCTGCACTCCCATCTTCACCCGGCAGTCATCGCGTTCCACCAGAAAACAATCAATGATGAAATTCATCCGCGCCTGCCCGGGTTGGCCCACCTCGGTCAGAAGTGCGAGCGGCAGTGCAATTTCAACTTGCCAGCCACGGGGATCGGTTGTAACCGCCGATTTCCAGGGAATATTCCATTCCTCGCGTTCGCGTCCTTTGGCTTTAGTCATCCGGAAATCAGCGCGGGTATTGGCCTTGTTGACGAGAAACTGATAAAATAGTTGGCCGTCCGTGCCGGGATCGAATGATACCTGAACATTATCCTCGCGCTGAATCGGCTGATCATGCTTGTCATATACCGGCGGGTCGCGCTGATCTTCCGGCTGGTCAACCGTGAAAGCCGCGTAAAGCCAGCGGCAGTCACGCAAAACGCGCACCTGATGCCTGGGGACGGCGCCGGAGCCACCCCTGACCTGATGGAATTCATCCAGCAGCGCGGCCGCCGACCAGCAGGCATCCGTTACAATACCGTCAATGAGCGGCGCTTCTCCTCCACACGGAATCCGGATTTCGGGGATGCCGTCGGCGCCAGCGCGCATAGCCAGGCCCAGCAGGGCAATTTTCGCGTATCGGATCAAATCACGCATATTTTTTCTCCGTTATTGGCACCCGCTGCCACACCGCGGCATGCCGATGCAATTGAAGATATTCCTGCAAGCATTGTCCCGCAACTGGAAAGATTTGCTTTTTTGTGGAAAATATTGCTGTCCCGGCATGTCCGTTGCCTGCCCAGCGCGCCAAAGGCGCCGGACCGGCAGGTCCCGCGGCGCCCGGCGACGTCATTTCCGCCGGCCCGGCGCGGCCATCAGCCAGACGCCCACCAACACTCCCGCAAAGGCAATCCCAAACGTGAGCGTCAGCCGTTCCTTCACCAGCAGCATGGCCAAGGCGGCGGTGATCATGGTGGAAAGATAGCCAAACGCCCCCAGTTCGCCGGCCTTGAGATATTTCAAAGCGCTGAACCAGGCCACGTAGGCCAATCCCGAAGCGCCCACCCCCAGGTATGCCATGCCCCACCAGACCGGCGCGGGCATGGCGGGAAACACCGGGCGCCCGGTGGCCAGCAGAAACGCCAGCGTAATCGCGGTGCCCGCCAGCATGGCGGCGGAGGCACTGATCAAGCCGCCGTATTGACGGGTCACGCCGATACCGCCGACCGTGTAAACCGACCAGCAGACCGCCGACATCAGCGCCAGCAGATCGCCCGTGTAACTGCTGCGGCCCATGAACTGGTCGCTCCCGGCCTGGCCCATGCCCAGAATAATCGCCAGCAGGCCCACGGCCATCCCGGCGGCCATGCGCGGGGTGACAGGGTCTTTCAACAGCACCGCGGCAATCAGCGCCGTCAGAATCGGCGAAGCGTTGGCGAACAAACAACTGCGGGCCGCCGTCGTGTATTGCAGGGAATAAAACTGCAGGGCGCCTTCCCCGAAAACCCCGGTCAAGCCCAGGAAGGCGAAAGTCCAGCCATGCCGGACCAGGGCGCGGAACAATTCCCGGCCGCGGCCCATGGCCGCCGCCAGCCCCACAAAAAACACGCTGGCCATCAGGAACCTGAGAAACGTCAGGGTTAACGGATCCACCGTGAAATTGCCGAAAAGCAGGCGGGTAACCACATACAAACTCGCCCAGAATACCGTCGCCAGCAAGCCCAACCCCAACCCCGCCATCCGTCCGCGCGCGATCATATATTCCTCCAAGGCAGTTTATCTGGTTTCACGGCCGGGCTTGCAGCGGGCCGGTTTGCCGCCGCCGCGCACATGACCGCGGCCTGTTTTACATGAGACGTTTGCCAAAAAGCGTTGCAACCAGGCCGACGGCCAGGCGCGTTGTCATTTCCGCGCGGTCCCGGGACACATCCAATTCCAGCAGATCCATGGATAAAGGCACTCCGCAACAGCTGAGAATCTCCATCGCCAGGTACGCTTCCCGGGCGCTGATGCCGCCCGACGCCGGCCGGGCCGCCGCCGGCGCCGCCCCGGGATCCAGAACATCCAGCCCCAGGCTGACGTGCAGACCGTCCACACGCGGGGCGAATTCCCCCGCCACTTTTTCCGCAATATCGCGGATGCCGTAATAATCCACTTCCTCCATGGTATACACCAGCGCCGGGGAACGCTTCAAAGTTTCGCGCGCGGCCGGATCGATATCGCGCACGCCGATGATAGCCAGGTTTTCCGGCTCCAGCCATGTTCCATTGGCCGTATCCTCCAAGCCCGCCAGGCCGGCCAACCACCCGGCCTGGACGTCCGCATGGGCCGCAAATAAAACCACCGCCAAGTGCGGCCGGGCCTGCCGCACCCCGGCGACAATCCCCCGTGAAATAGTATGGGTTCCCCCAAACACTACCGGCGCACGGCCGGCGGACGCTTCCCGCGCCACGGCCTCTGCCAGCGCATCGTTATAAGCTTCCACCGTACAGCCCGGATGTGTCTCGATGTCGCCAATATCATGCACCCGCCAGCCGGTGCGTTCCAACACAGCCTGCACTCCACATTGCCGGAGCGCCCGGGGCGCCCCGGCAGTTCCCGCGCACCGCCCCACCAGCGCGGAGGGCGCGCCGATCAGCGCCACTGTTCGTCCGACGGACACTGCGCCGGCGGAACGATCAACGAACCGCTTGGCGACATAAGACGACGTCATAGCCGCCAGTAAAGCGCCGTAACCGGGACGGAACGACATCACCTCGCCCACAACCCAGACGCGCTGCGAGTCCTGAACATCCACCAGCAGGTGATCGCTGCTGGCGCCCAGGATGCCGACTCCCGGCTCCAGAGGAGACAGGCTATCCGCCAGGACATCTTCGCGCCCAATGGCCAGGATGGCCCGCCGCCGGTCACCGCGATCCACAAATTGCGGCTGGCGGCCGAATGCGTCCCGGGCGATTTTGCCGACTGGCATCGAGCGCTTGGTTTTCACCTCGATGATTTCCGCCCTGAGCACAAACGCATCCTGGCGCGCGCCAGGCAAGGGCTGTCCGTCAACCGTATTCAATCCCAGCAACAGCGCTTCACCTAAACGCAAATGGTTGATTTTTTCTGGCAGGCGCCCATCCAACATGAGCGGCAGGCTGCTGGTGTTGCCGCCCGAGACAATTCCCATGGGGAAGCCCACGGCCTGTTCCATATCGGACGCCACTTCCGCCAAAACCCGCAGGTTATCCGGGCTGGGAACAACCCCACCGTAACAGGTCAGGTTAACCCCCACCCCGGCCAGCCGGATACCGGGCAGCGTGGCGACACGGCGCGCCAGGAGAACTGCTTCCGCCGGATCCACACCCTCGCGCAGATCGCCTAATTCCAGCATCAACACCACCTGATGAACCCGGCCGGCCCGCATGGCCGCCGCGCTAAGGCAGCGGATGACCGGCAGTTCGGAATTTAAACTGATATCGGCCAGCCGCACGGTTTTTTCCGCCTCGCTCAGCATCGGCAACCGCAGCAAGATTAACTCGGCCTGGATGCCATTGCGCTTCAACCGCGCCAGGTTTTCCAGGCGCGAGTCCGCCAGTTGCCGCACTCCGCCTTCCAGCATAGCCCGCGCCACCAGGGGCGAACCGCAGACCCCTTTGGTCACGCCCGCCACGACTACGCCCGCCGCGGCGCAGCGGCTGACAATGGAGCGCGCGGATCAAGCCGGCGGCTGGACATCGCGGACACCGCAGACGCCGGGCATGTACCTGGAACTGGCATGGCCGGAAGCGTTGCGGGTCTGCCGCGCGGAATTGATTCCAACCCGGGGCAATAAATTTACGCCGGCGTCCCTGGATGTCAGCATCTGGCGCAGCAATCAATGGGAAAAGGCGCTGTCCGACTACGCGCCCGGCTGGGATAAATTCGTTTTCCGCCAGGGTCATCCGGTTTACGGCATCGAGCCGCGGACGCTGGCATGGCCGGCGGCGCCGGCCACCCGGCTGCGCCTGGCCATCCGCCGCGCCCATGCCGATCATCCCTGGGCAATTGACGCCATCCGCGTCTTCCACGCGCCGCCGCAACCGGATCCATGAGCGGAATTTATTTTCTGCCGGCGGTTTTGCGCCGGGCTAACCCGGCTTTCTGCGCCGGACGTTTCCGCGCCTTTTTGGCAGGTAGCGGCGGGTCCACGGGAACTGACTGCAACAGGGCGATCACGCTGGAAGGATGGCTGCCTTTGACCAACGCCGGCGGCAGGTCGCCCGTGGCGCGGAACCGTTTGATCATTTCAAAAGGCGGATGCAGGGGGATGATGCCGAAGGTTTCGGAGCGGAACCGGCGCAAAGCTTTCTCCGCGCCCATGCGGATTTTCTCGCGGGCGCGCATGGGATGCATGTGGATCGCGTTTACATTGCGGGCGGCATATTGTTCGGCGTCGCATTCATCGCCGCGGCCCAGCTTGGTGCCGCGCTTGACTTCCACCGCCACGATGCCCGGCACCAGCGCCTGCGCCTCCGCGCAGAAGGCCCGGTCGCCGGAACCGAAAATCGAGCGCACGCCCAGTTCGCTGGCGCACATCGCCAACTGGCCGAACTCGCCCACCGGTATGCCGTTGACGGTGTATTCGAATTTGCGCATGGAGCCGGTATGCGCCAGGTGCGCCTCCGGAGTGCGCGACATGGCATGCTGCCCCACCCAGGCTATGGCGTCATACGACTTATCCAGTTCATAAGGATATCCATTCATCAGCCCGTGCAACAGTTCAGCGCGTTCGTCCAGCAGCACGGGGTTGATGGCGCCGGTACCGTGTCCGTCGCAAACCAGGAATTCATCGGCGCCGGCGGCGGCGAATCCGGCAATCGCGGCATTGACTTCCCGGGTCAGCAACTCCTTGGCCACATCGTAATACCTGCCATCCGAATACCCCCAGTCCCTGGAATTCAATACCCCCGCCACGCCTTCGCAATCCGTCATGATGTAGATTTTCACGCTGACCTTCCTCCCGTATTATGTTCCCCGCGCATTCGTCAAAACTATCATCTGCCTGAATAAAAGCAACCTGAATCCGTGACGGGCTTTGCCCGTCACGCTATTTTTTCCGGAATTCTGTTTTGCAATCAGTCATCGCCTGCCTGTGCGTGCGCAGGCAGACAGGCCGGATTTTCGATGGCCCATTTCTAAATCCTCCGTCACCAACACATTTTTCTCTCGTTTTTGCCAAATTACCACCTCCTTCGAGTCAGTCAACAGATTATTTTGCTTTTTTGGACACACTCCGACTGTGACCCAACTACAGACTTCCTGACCCGTGCAAAGGAACTGCACGGGTCAGCAAACTATCCAATGCTTTATTTTCCAGCGTTTTGCGGCAATTTACCGCCTGTTTGCGTCTATTAGCGCAAAATCCGGTTGGATTTCGCGTAACGCTC
>JAXGSX010000034.1:0-18374 GCA_040775225.1 Kiritimatiellia bacterium
GGACGACTTCCACGTCGTCCGAGACTTTTGAAAGTAACACCTGATGAAAGGAACCTGACATGGCCGGTAAATTCCGCTTTTCGTTCGGACCCTGGAACATTCATGAAGGCGCCGATCCGTTCGGCCCCATGGTGCGCAAGCCTCTGCCTTTCGCCAAAAAACTGGCGCTCTACAAAAATCTCGGGTTTGACGGCGTGCAGTTTCACGACGACGACGCCGTGCCGGACATGAACGGCCTGACCCCGGCGCAAATCGTCAAGCGCGCCGGCCAGATGCATAAGCTGCTGCGCCAGGCGGGATTGCGGGCGGAATTCGTCGCGCCGCGCCTCTGGGAAGATCCGCGCACGGTTGACGGCGGTTACACCTCCAACGATCCCAAGTGCCGCAAATACGCCCTCGAACGCAGCCGGCGCGCCATTGACATCGCCAAGGCGCTGGACACCAAACTTATCGTCCTCTGGCTGGCGCGCGAAGGAACATACATCCGCGAGGCCAAGGACAGCCGCGTGTCTGTCGGCCGGCTCGTGGAGGCCGTAAATGACATGCTGGCATACGATCCGGACATCTGCATCGCCATCGAACCCAAACCGAATGAGCCGATGGACCATGCTTACATCCCCACCACCGGCCATGCCATCGCCCTGGCCGCCATGTGCAGCGATCCGTCGCGCGTGGGCGTGAATATCGAAAGCGCGCATGCCATCCTGGCCGGGCTGGATCCGTCGGATGAAATGGGCTTTGCCCTGGCCGCCGGCAAACTCTGGACCGTGCACCTGAACGATCAGAACGGCTTGAAATTCGACCAGGACAAGTCCTTCGGCTCCGCGGATTTGCGCCGCGCGTTCAACCAGGTGCGTATTTTGGACCGTTACAATTACGGGCAGCAGGGCGAGTATGTCGGCCTGGACGTCAAGGCCATGCGCACCCAGAAATTCCCGGCCGTCGAGCACCTGGTCAATAGCCGGAAAATCTTCATGCGCCTGCTGGAAATCAGCCGCGGCCTGAATGAAAAGCGCATCCAGACCCTGATCGCCCAACGCGATTACGAATCCCTGGATTTTTACATCCTGACCAAACTTACTGGCGGATAAATCCACCGTCTCCGGCTGTAGCGGCCGTACGGTGTGCGGCATGCCGATTCCGGCTGTAGCGGCCGCACTATGTGCGGCTTACGAAGCGCAACGCAGTTGCGCCGCCACAGAAGAGCCCGGTTCCGGACTGTAGCGGCCGCACGGTGTGCGGCTTACGGAGCGCAACGCAGTTGCGCCGCTACAGAAAAATTCAGCAAAGCAATATCCTTTACAACACCCCGGTGACATGCCGTCAAAATTGCCTTGTATTGCATTATCCCTGGCCATAATTACGGCCTGGCCCGCCCGTGCGGAGACGCCGACGCTCAGCATGGAAGCCAACCCGGCGGCGGCAGCCCGGCATTGGCGCCCGGGCCCCGCCACACCGGCCGCCGCCGCGGCTAGTGATGGCGACGGCCTGTTGCTGCCCTGCCCGTTGCGCAAGGGCATGGATCGCGTGTTCTGGGACCGCGACGCCGATTTCAACCTGGCCTATTATCCGGCGCTGGAACTGGAAATAAGCTGCCACAATCCCGCGGCCGTGCGCCGCGTAGGCGTGTATTTAAAAAGCGGCCATGGATGGTATGTCTGGCTGAAGCCTCTGCCGGGGCCCGGCCGGCAGAAATTATTCCTGGCGCAGCGTGACGCCGGCACGGAAGGCCGGCCGGCCGGCTGGCATCGGATTGACGGCATCCGACTCAGCGTCATGCCGGCGGTCCCCGCGGATACCGCGCTGACCCTGCATGCGCTGCATGCCCGGCGGCCGGCGCTGGCCATGGTGCGCGGCGCAAGTTCCTGTCCGAACCAGTCCGAACGCAACGCGGCCAACAGCGCCGCCCGCCGGATTGGCCGCTGGCTGGAAGAATTGAATTTACCCTTTGCCAGCCTGGACGATGAAGATGTTATGACCGGCCGCCTGTCCGGCGCGCGGCTGGCCATTCTGCCGTACAACCCGCATCCGCCGCGCCGGCAAATCCAGGCTTTGCAGAATTTTGTCCGGCGCGGCGGGAAATTGATCGTCTTTTACAGCGCCGATCCGCAATTGGCGGAAATGCTCGGCTTGCGCCTCGGCGAATACCAGCGCGCCCGCCAGCCCGGCCAGTGGAGCGCCTTCGCTTTTAACCGGGAGGCGCCGCCGGATGTTCCCGCGCTGGTCTTTCAGGATTCCAGCAATATCCGCCCAGTTTTCCCGGCCGACCGGCCGGCCAAGGTTATCGCCCATTGGCGGAATGCCGCCGGCCAGGCGGGATCTGATCCCGCCTGGGTTCTGACCGACCGGGGATGCTGGATGTCGCACATTTTGCTGAACGGCGACGATGAAAACAAGAAACTGCTGCTGCTGGCGCTGGCGGGCCATTTTGAACGATCCGCCTGGAGAGAGGCCGCCCTGGCCGCCTTCGCGAATGCCGGCCGCATCGGCGGCTACTCCGGCATGCCCGCGGCCCAGGCCGGCATCGCCAGCCTGGCAGGCGCCAACAACCGGCGGGAACTGGTCCGGCCGGCCCTCGATCAGGCTAGCAACTATTACCGGCTGTTAAGCCGCCGGATGGCCGACCGCGATTATCCGGGGGCCTTCCGGGAAAGCCGGCGTCTGCAACGCGCCCTGCAGCAGGCCTATGCCGCCGCCCATCCGCCCCGCGCCATGGAATTCCGGGGGGTATGGAACCATTCCGGTATGGGCCTCTACCCCGGCGATTGGCCGCGCACGATGCGCCTCTTGAAGCATTCCGGCATGACCGCCGTTTTCCCCAACCTGCTATGGGCCGGCACGGCCCATTACCCCAGCCGGATCGTCCCGCCCTCCGATATCAGCCGCACGGTCGGCGATCAGCTCCGCCAGGCGGGGGATGCCGCCCGCGCTGTGGGACTGGAAATGCACCTCTGGAAAGTTTGCTGGAACCTGGGCGCCGCGCCGGCGGAACAAGTTTCGCAATGGCGGCGCGCCGGGCGGCTGCAGCGCACGGCCGACGGCGGCAGCCTGCCCTGGCTGTGCCCCAGCCATCCTCAGAACGTCGCCCAGGAAATCAACGCCATCCGGGAGGCCGCCGCCACCGGCCTGCTGGACGGCGTACACCTGGACTACCTGCGTTACCCGGGACCCCACGCCTGTTTCTGTGACGGCTGCCGCCGGCGTTTCGAGCAAGCCCTGGGCCGGCCGGCGTCCGGCTGGCCGGGCGCGGCGCGCGATGGCGCCTTCGCAGGACAATTCCAGGAATGGCGCTGCGAACAAATCACGGAATTTGTGCGCCGCGTCCGCCAGGCATTGCGCGAAGTTGATCCGCGCATCAAACTTTCCGCCGCGGTCTACCAGAATTATCCCGACTGCCGGCGCAGCGTCGGCCAGGACTGGGGACGATGGTTGAAAAAAGGATGGATGGACTTCGTCGTCCCCATGAATTACACGGAATACACCGGCGAATTCGCCGCGGCGGCCCGGCGTCAATGCGCCCAGCCTGGCGCCGCCGGCCGGATTTATCCCGGGATAGGCGTTACCGCCGCCGAAAGCCGGTTGACGCCCGACCGGGTCATCGAACAGATCATGCAAGCCCGAGCCTTGAACTGCGGCGGGTTCGTATTATTCGACTTGAACGCCACCCTGGCGGAGGAGACCCTGCCGATTTTACGCCTGGGCCCCGCCGCCCGCCAATAATGGCAGCAAGGCGCGCAGCGCCGGGCGCGCATAAAAACATGGCCAAATTTCCAAAATGCGCTATAATAACCGGCCATGAAAATTTTAGTCACAGGCGGCGCGGGTTACATCGGCGGCGTGGCGGCGGAAATGCTCCTGAACGAAAGCCACGAAGTGGCGGTTTTCGACAACCTGGAACGCGGCCACCGCGCGGCGGTGGACCAGCGGGCGAATTTCATCCAGGGCGACTTACGCGATGCCGGACAGATTGAACAGGCGCTGGCCGCGGAAAAACCGGATGCCGTGATGCACTTTGCCGCCTACGCGCTGGTGGGCGAGTCCATGGCGCAGCCGGAACTCTATTTTACGAATAACGTCGGCGGCGCCATCCACCTGGCGGAAGCCATGCGCAAGGCGGGCGTGCGGCGCCTGGTGTTTTCCTCCACCTGCGCGACCTACGGCGAGCCGGCCGCCATGCCCATCACGGAGCGGACGCCGCAAGCGCCCACCAACCCCTACGGCGCATCCAAGCTGATGTGCGAACAGATGTTCCGGTGGTACGCCGCCGCGCACCAGTGGCAGACGGTGTTCCTGCGCTACTTCAACGCCTGCGGCGCGACGCCGCGCCATGGCGAAGACCACACTCCTGAAACCCACCTGATTCCCAACATCCTGCGGGTGGCCCTGGGACAAGTTCCGCGTTTGAAGATTTACGGCAACGATTACCCCACGCCGGACGGCACCTGCATCCGCGACTACATTCACATCGGCGACCTGGGTTTGGCCCATGTCCTCTCCCTGCACAAACTCCCGGAAATTGCCGGCGCCGCGTTTAATCTGGGCACCGGCTCAGGCTGTTCGGTGCAGGAGGTGCTGGAAGCCGCCCGCCGGATTACCGGCCATCCGATTCCGGCGGATTTCCTGCCCCGCCGCCCCGGAGATCCGCCGCGCCTGGTGGCCGATTACGCCTTGGCCTGCTCGTCGCTGGGTTGGCAGCCGGCGCAAAGCCGGATCGAAAATATCGTCAAAACCGCCTGGCAATGGCATCAGGCCCATCCGCATGGGTACGTAAAATAAAGGACAAGCAACATGGCCGCTAAACAAGCATCCAAACCCCAGGAAAACACCGGCACCCGCGATAATTCCGCGGTCTTGAACAGTTTGCTGACCCAGATTCAGAAGGAATTCGGCGAAGGCGCGATCATGCGCCTGGGCGACGCCTCGCCGATTGCCGCCGTGCCGGTGATTTCCACCGGGGCATTTTCGCTCGACATGGCCCTGGGCGTCGGCGGCATCCCGCGCGGACGCATCATTGAAATCTACGGCCCGGAATCGTCCGGCAAGACCACCCTGACGCTGCACATCATCGCCAATGCCCAGAAAAACGGCGGCGTGGCGGCGTTCATTGACGCCGAACACGCCCTGGACCCGATTTACGCCAAGAAAATCGGGGTTAAATTGGACGATTTGCTGATTTCCCAGCCATCCTCGGGCGAGGAGGCGCTGACCATCGCCGAAACCCTGATCCGCAGCACTGCCATGGACGTGGTAGTGATAGATTCCGTCGCCGCCCTGACGCCGCGCGCGGAAATTGACGGCGAAATGGGCGATGCCCAGATGGGCATGCAGGCCCGGTTGATGTCGCAAGCCATGCGGAAACTGACCGCGGTGATCTCCTCTTCCAAGACCTGCTGCATCTTCACCAACCAGTTGCGGGAAAAAATCGGCGTGATGTTCGGCAACCCCGAAACCACCACCGGCGGCAAGGCCTTGAAATTCTACGCTTCCGTCCGGCTGGATATCCGGAAGATCGGCGTGATTAAGGACAACACGGGCCACATCATCGGCAATCGCACCAAGGTGAAAGTCGTTAAAAATAAGGTCGCCCCGCCTTTCATGGAAGCGGAATTCGACATCCTTTACGCCGCCGGCATCTCATGGTGCGGATCGGTCCTCGATTCCGCCATCCAGCACGACTTGGTTGAAAAACGCGGTTCATGGCTTTCGCTGGAAGGCGAGCAACTCGGCCAGGGCCGGGAAGCGGCCGTGGAATTCCTGAAAACCCGGCCGGACCTGCAGGAAAAACTCATGCAAAAAATCAAAGCCCGTTTGCAGGAAATCGCCGGTTGATGAAAGCCCTGAACGCCAACGAATTGCGCAAGTTGTTTCTCGATTTTTTCCAGCAGCAGGGCCATGCCCGGATTACCGGGCAGTCGCTCATCCCGCAAAATGATCCGACGGTTTTGTTCACCACCGCCGGCATGCACCCGCTGGTGCCCTACCTGCTGGGCGAACCGCATCCCGCCGGCCGTCGCCTGTGCAATGTTCAGAAGTGCATCCGCACCGGCGATATTGATGCCGTGGGCGATGCCTCGCACCTGACTTTTTTCGAAATGCTCGGGAACTGGTCCCTCGGCGATTATTTCAAACAGGAGGCCATTGCCTGGTCGTTTCAATTCCTGACCTCGCCGGATTGCCTGGATTTCCGCCCCGAGCAGCTTTACGTCACCGTATTCGAGGGCAATGCGGACGTGCCGGCTGATGCCGAATCCGCGGATATCTGGAAGAAACTCGGCGTGTCCGAGCGGCACATCTTATTCCTGCCGATGGCTGACAACTGGTGGGGTCCGGCCGGCAAAACCGGCCCTTGTGGCCCGGACACGGAGATGTTCGTGGACACCGGCCGGCCAGCCTGCGGTCCTGCTTGCCGCCCCGGCTGCGGCTGCGGCAAGTTCTTTGAAATCTGGAATGACGTCTTCATGCAGTATAACAAGACTGCGGAAGGCGTCTACGTGCCGTTGCAGCAGCATAACGTGGACACCGGCATGGGCGTCGAGCGCACCGCCGCCATGCTGCAGGGCAAACATTCGGTTTACGAAACCGAACTATTCCAGCCGATCATCGCCGTCATCGCCGACGCCAGCGGCAAGGCCTTTGACGCCGCGCCGGAAATCACGCGGGCCTTCCGGGTGATTGCCGACCATCTGCGCAGCGCCGTGTTCATCATCGGCGACGAGCAGGGCATCGTCCCGGGCAACCTCGGCCAGGGCTATGTCCTGCGCCGGCTGATCCGGCGCGCCATCCGCCATGCCAAGCAACTGGGTCTTTCCGGGGGATTCTCCCGCGCGGTGGCGGAAGCCATCATTGCCGGGTACCAGGCCGCCTACCCGGAATTGCTCCGGAACCGGGAACGCATCCTGCGGGAGCTGGTGCAGGAAGAGGAGAAATTCGAAAAGACCCTGGGCCAGGGCATGCAGGAACTGGACAAAGCCCTGGAACAATTGAACGCCCACGGCCAGAAGATTTTAAGCGGCCGCGTAGCGTTCCGGCTGTACGACACTTACGGCTTCCCCCTGGAATTCACCGCCGAAATCTGCCGCGAACGCGGCCTGAATGTTGATCAGGCGGGATTCGACAAGGCCTTCGCCAGGCACCAGGAAATTTCCCGCCAGGGCGCCGACAAGGCTTTTAAAGGCGGTCTGGCGGATCATTCCGAAGCCACCACCCGGCTGCACACCGCCACGCACCTGCTGCACCGCGCGCTCCAGATCGTGCTGGGCGGGCATGTCCGCCAGAAGGGATCCAACATCACCGCCGAACGGCTCCGGTTCGATTTTTCACACCCCGCGAAAATGACCCCGGCGGAACTGCAGCGCGTGGAGGAACTGGTGAACGAAATCATCGGCCGGGCATTGCCGGTGACGATGGAAATGACCGACCTGGAAACCGCGCGCCGCAAAAACGCCATGGCTTTGTTCTCCGCCAAGTACGGCGAACAGGTCAAATTGTTCGCCATCGGCGATTTTTCCGCCGAGGTTTGCGGCGGCCCGCATGTCGCCAACACCCGCGATCTGGGCCATTTCCGCATCCTCAAGGAGGAAGCCTCCAGCGCCGGGGTGCGCCGGATTCGCGCGGTGGTGGAGCCGGCGCCGGACGCGGGTTAAGGCCGCTTGCCAAGCGCGAGTTTGGCAATGGGCTTTATTTCACCGGCACAACTGCCACCCGCTCGCTGTCCGGACTGATGCCGATTACGCGGAACGGATATGTCCGGCCGTCATAGACAATGCGCACGGTATCGCCCGTCGCCGCCATCTGCCCGCTGATCATTGCCAACACTTGTTGCCGGCTGCGGATGACGCCATCCACCTTGATGGATGCCTGCGCCGCCGCCCAGTCATCGGCGGGACCGGCCGGCGGCGGAGGCGGGACGCCCGGGCGCGGCCGCTCCGCCGCGGCGGCAGCAGGCAGCGGCGCCAGCACTTTAAACGACTGGTTAATCGCCTCCACCAGCGGCTGCGCCGCGGCCGCAGCGTTTTTTCTGCCGCTGACTTCCACGACGTACACATAACTCCGGCCGCGCGCCACTCCCGCGAAGCCCTGGAGGCAGTGCCAATCGTTTTTCCGCACCTGGTACTCGTAGCCGTCGGCCGCGTCTAGCCGGCATAAACGGGAAGAAATCTCTTCCGCGCGCCCCACCACCTGCCCCCGGCGCAAGGCCGACATTTTCTTTTCCATTTCCGAGGGCGCATCCCAAGGCTTGCGCATGACGGAGCTGATCAGGATCACCTGGCAATCATTTCCGTAACGCAGGGTCGCTTTCACGCGATCGGACGTGGATTGATCCCGGACTTGATATCCGGCGGGCAGCGTCACCGACAGCATGCCCAGTTTGTCCCTGAATTCCGTCCGCGCGGCGGCGTCATACGGCAAGGCCGGCGATTCCGCTTCCATCGCCGGCGCCAACGGCACGGCCGCCCAGATGATTGGCAGCATCAGCCACTCTTTGCGCATACTTCTCCTATCTCCCGTTGCCCGACGGGCAACCAGGCGGGTGGTTATTTTTCCGTCATCGTCCACACCCCTTCCCAGCCGGCCGGCGGCCGGGCGATCAATTCCCGGCACTTGCGCGCATAGGCCGCGGCCGGCGGATCGTGTTCCTGCAAAGCCGCGAATTGCGCTTGCGCCTCCGCAAAACGGCCGGCATAGAACTCCGCCAGGGCCGAGGCGAATTTTTCCCAGTCCGCCCGACAGCCGGAAGCATCGGCCTGGAATACCGGCTCATATACCAGCACCGGCGCGCAGCGCCCCACCACGGCCACCCGGCCCAGTTCCCGTACCGCGATTTCATTTTCCGCCGCCACGGCCAGTTCGGCCTGCGTGGCTTCGGAAATGAGGGTGAACGTGCCGAATTGCTTGTTGATGCCCTCCAGCCGGGAGGCCAGGTTGGCGGCGTCGCCCAGGATGGTGTAATTAAAACGGTTGTGCGACCCCATGTTGCCCACCACCACCGGACCGGTATTCACGCCGATGCGCATGCGCAACTCGCTGCCATACCGGGCCTTCAAATCCGGCCGGATGTCCGCCAGCCGCGCCTGGCACAACAGCGCCGCGCGCACTGCGCGCGCGGCATGGTCGGCCAGCGGCAGCGGCGCATTCCAGAAGGCGATGATGGCGTCGCCTTCGTATTTATCCACCGTGCCGCCCGCATCCTGGATGATATCCGTCATGGCGGAGAGATATTCGTTCAGCAGGCTGGTCAGTTCGCGCGGATTGAGTTTTTCCGAAATGCCGGTGAAGCCCTGGAGGTCGGAAAAGAAGATTGACAGTGTGCGCTGCTCGCCGCCCAGCGTCAGCCGGCTGGGATCGGCCACCAGTTGCGCGATCACCGCTTCGCTCAGGTACTGGCGGAAAGCCGAACGGATGTAACGTTTCTGCCGGCCTTCCACGGCGTAATTCAGCAGCACGCCGCCGATCAGCGCCAGCGCGGCGGCCGCCGCGGGCGCCAGCAGCGGCAGCCAGAATCCGCGGCTGTATGCCCAGAGGCCTAACAGCGCCGACGCCGGCAAGGCCAGGACGAACACTGCGAGATTATCGCGGGCATTGCGCCCGCAGCGCACCGCCACGCCGCAGGCTGTGCCCAATAACACCAGCAAAATCCAGGTCCAGAACCGCGGCGCGTCCCGCATCAAGTCGCCGGACAAGAGGTTGTCCAGCATCGTGGCATGGAGTTCCACGCCCGGGTAAATGCCGCTGACGGGCACGGGCCGCAAATCGTACAGGCCCGGCGCGCTGAATCCGAACAAAACAAAACAATCGCGGAAGGCGTCCGGCGGAAGACTGCCCGGCTGGCCTTCCCGTTCCAGCAGTTCGGACTCAATCACCGCCGCCGCGCTATACGCGCGGTGGGTCCGGGATGGGCCGCGGAATTTCAGCAGCGCGTGGCCGGTTTCATCCAGGGGCGCCCGGTAAGCGCCGCATCGGAGCCAGCGGCCTTCGTAATCCATGCGCAGTCCCGGTTCCGCCGCCAGCCAGGCGCCCAGGCCCAGGGCCGGCACCAGCCGTCCGTCAAACACCTGGCACAGCCGCACGCGCCGATACACGCCGTCGGCGTCGGGGTTGGCGTAAACATTCGCCAGCACCGCGGCATTGGTGGCGATTTCCGGAATCGGGAAAGTTGCCCGCGGCAAGACCATGCCCGGGGACCAGTCGAAATTATGCGCCGCCGGGGCGGCGCGGCGATACGGCGGCGGCATATCCGGCGGCCAGTTGGTGGCGCTGCCGGAGCCGGCGCCCAGAAAAACCGCCGCCACGAAATTGCCGGCGGCGGCCGCCGCCGCTCCGAGGGCTTCGTCATCCGCCACGAGATACTTTGACGGCTCGGTGAACAAAACGTCAAAGGCCACGGCGCGCGCACCCTGGCGGCGGCAGAAGTCAACAATCGGCGCGTACACCTCCCGCGGCCAAGGCCAGGAAAACCCTTGCCGCACGCCCCAATCCAGGCTGGGCTGATCGAGCAGGATCAGGCGGATGCGGTCGGTGGCCGTGCCGGGTCGCTGCAGCAACCGCGCCCGCCAGTCCCAGGTTTTAAATTCGAATCCATCCAGCCAGCCGGCTGTCCATATCAAACCGGCGGCCGCCGCCGCGCCTGCGCCGACGCCCAGACCCTGCAGGATTTTTTTGACGGCATTCCTCATAACTTCATCGCAGCGATTTTCAGGCCGCGAACGAAACCTCACCTGGGAACCGGCGCCATGGCGGCTTCCTCCACCGGGGCGATGGCCAGGATTTCGTGTTCATACGACCGGGCCTGCCTGGACTTGTTCCACATCGGCAGCACGAATTTGCGCAGGCGTTCGCTCTCGATGTTGCAGCGCAACTCCAGGTCGGCCAGCGAATCGCGGGGAATATAGACTTCCACGCCATCTGCGTCCAGGATGCCGGCCGTCCAGTAATTCCGCGAAAATTCGTCCCAATGCTTGCCGTCGGGCATTCGCTCGCGATCGCGCGCCAGGCTCACGACTTTGTATTGCGGGAAGTCCAGCCCCAGCGCCTTCAAATCCACCCGCAACCGGCCGCGGGCGGGGAAATTCGTGCTGAAAGTCGCGTAATCGGTGCCCAGCCCCACCAGCGATACCGCCACCCAATTGCCCTGGCGCACGGCATTGTAGATTTGCGCATTGCCTTCCAGGCGGATGGGCGATGGCGCTAGATGGTCCAGCACGGCGGCGGCGCAATCCAGGGCGGCGGCGCGCGTTTCGGGCTGCGCCAGCCATTGCGTCAAATCGCCGTGAAACACCGCCACCTGGCCGCGGCCCATGCGCCGGCAGGTGATCAGCGGCACGCCGTCATCGCGCCGCGCCAGGACGGCCGTATCCGCATCCAGCGCGCCCACCGCCCGGCAGACCAGCCCCGACCCGGACAAGGCGGGTGCGTTGCTCAAGGGCGCCGCCCAGACAATCGCCCCGGCATAGGGCGCGCCGACCTCGCCGGCCGGCGCCCGGCCCACGCCCGTCAGGGTTTCAAATCGATCCGCCACCCCGGTCAAATCCGCGCGCGCCGTGCTGACCTGATCGTCCAAAACCAGCAGCGTGCCGCCGCCTTCGAGGTAGCGGCGCAATGCCGCAAATGCCTCCTCGGGCATGAACCGCAATCCATACCGCGCGCCGATCAGAGCCGCGTACCGGTCAAAATATTGGTGATCCTGGACCATCAACTGGCCGACGGGATAACGCTGCTGCAGCCAGGCCTGCACGCCGTTGGCAATGGTCTTGTATTCCGCGGTGGCATTGGAGACCGATAAATCCATCCCCGCATGATTGACCACCAGCGCATAGGCGCTCAGCGATTTGGCGCCGTACCATTCCCGGTTCGCGCGCACCTGCCGCGCGAAGACTTCCATGACGCGCGGATTTTGTCCGCTGAAGACCGACCAGGTCTGCTCCAGCGCGAACTGCGACCCGTATTTGCCGCGCAAGTGGCAGACTTGCTGGATACCGCTATGGGTGCGGCTGTGGCTGGCGAGGATGATGCCGTCGGACGGGTACTGTTCATAGCGGCTGTTGTTGCGGTTTTCGTATGTCCACGGCAGATTGCCCGCCGCCAGCAATCCCGCCGTATCGCCATGCCCGCTGAACCAGCGGAAACCGAATCCCACCTGCGGCATGGTCTGCAAGCCCCTGGAATTGGCATAGGCGGTGACTTCGCGGATATATTTGACCGTAAAATGATTGCGGAACAGGACATACCGCCGCCACCAGACATCCCCCGGATCGCACCAGTCCGGACCCTGGGCGAACCTGGCGCTCAAGTCCAGCGCAGCGGGCGGGGCCTCGCCGAATTGCGCGCGGCAGAATTCGGCGAAGGCGTTGGTCTGGCCTTCCATGTAATCCGCGGAAAAGGCATGCCAGAGCTCATCCAGAAAAACACCCTTGAAATTACCGTAGGGGTTATAACGTTCCGCCAGTTCGTCCAGGCAAATTCTGGCCTGCTGCAAATAGGCGGGATTTTTAATATCGCCGAACTCGGCGTAGGGCCGGCCCCGGGCATCGGCGATGGGGAACGATCCGCCCTGCTGTTTCGAATGCCAGAAGCCCCAGACATTCATCCCGGTTTCGTGCGCGGCCCTGACGATGATCTCCAGGTAATCCCCGCCGTAGCGCTTCGCGCGCGAGCCGTACACCGCATTGGTCATTTTACTTAAGTAGCGGAGATTACATTGCGGGCCGCCGGTATGCGTGATGATGTCCGTAACGCCCAACCACTTCAACTGCTGGAGGATGGCCAGCGTCTCGCCATACGGCCGCAGTTTATTGCTGCGCGCGGCAATGGCGGTCGTCAAGCCGTCGAACATGAAAAACCGGCCCGGCAGAATCTCAATCGGCGGATGCACAAAGCCCTGATCGTTATACATGGAATCCGTGAACCAGTCGGCGCCGCTCCCCCCGCCGATGGTGGTGGCGAGGGGATTATTCGATTCCGCCACCAGGGCGGCATTGCGCAACTCGATGGCCAGTTCCACCCGACGGCGGCGCGCGGCGCGTTCCGCATCATCCAACTGCGTCCACCGGCCGGCGCCCAGCCAGCGCACAGTCTGTACCAGGAGCGCGCGCTCGCCCGCGCCGGGCGCGCGTTCCACGTGCTCGGCCCGTTCCACAAACACGCCGGGCAGCAAGCCGCTGCCGATGATCCGCCCCTGCTCCACCTCGCCGGACACCACCACCGCCGCGCCGTCAGCATCGCGCGCGAGGACGCGGCCGCTGGCGCCGGGCGCCAGGATGACATGGTCCTGGTAATCCTGCGTGAACTGCGCCGGCAGGCCGGCGGCCACGGGGTGCCCGGGCTCCGCCGCCCTGATTTCACGCTGGCGGCTGGAGCCGCCGTCAGTAAATAACTCCGGGAACAGCGCGCGATTCCAGCCGCGGTAACCGGCGGCATTATGCTGCAGCAGCAGGCCGCCGCCGCAACGCACATAGGCTTCCAGCGCATCCTCCCAGGCGCGGTCGGACATGCCGCGGAGCGCGGGCAGCGCCACTACATCGTATTGGAACAGCGTCTCCGCATCCAGGCGGTCAATTTCCGCGCAGGCCATCCCCGGCGCGCCGCGCAGCGCCTCCCGCATGCCCGCTCCTCCCAGCGCCTGGTACACGCCTACCCGCAGCGGCCCGTCCGCCGCGGCCGGAGAGAGGTGAAAAATCAACGTGAGCGCCATGGCGCCCCCGCCCGTCCGCCATAAATTGCCCATGATGCTCCCCATCTGGTTCAATACCCGTCGAAAAATCACTCCGCAAACCGGTAGCTGAACAGCTTGGCGCTGCTGAGCCGGAACCGCAGTTCCAGGCGTTTCCCGCGCAGGGCCGCCAGGTCCTTTTGCCCTTTAAAACGGCAGGTTGCACGGTACTCATCCCCGCGAAAGGGAATGTGATCGGCGAAGGCAAAGCCCGGGACGGGGCGGCTATGGCGGCCGGCAACCTGCTCCCAGATTTCACATTCCACGGCGCCGGCGCGCGTCGTGCGGGCATTGATTTCGATGGCGCGGCCGTCAAACAACCTGGGCATGGTAAAAAATTCGCCCAGGTTTTCCGCCTCGATTCCCGCCAGGCGGCCGGGCTCCCACGAGGCCCAGCACAAGCCGCTGGGCGGATACCGATAATCCCGGTAATAAGCGGCATGGGATTCGTTATGCGCCTGGCTGGTGCAGCGCAAGGGCAAGCCCAGGCGCCCATCGGGCAGATACAACAGATTCGGGCCGGCGTATATGCCGGAATTCGCCCACTGGCCGCCGCGCCGGCATTCAATAACCGGCTCGCGCGACACCCAGTTGAAGGCCCGGCCATCGCGGCTGACCGCCAACCGCACATCCACCAGGTCGCTGTTGCGGTGGTAGATGGAGGAAAAGAAAAAGCGCAGCGACGGATCGTCGGGATGCGGCGTGAACCCGCTGGTGTAATAATCGTCGCACGGACCGTCTTCCGGCCCGGGAGTCAGAATGACTTCCGGCATGGGCCAGCGGCGGAAATCATCCGTCTCCGCGCGGGCAATGGCGCGGCCGCCGTATTCGCCGTTCGGAAAGAAATGCCCGCGGAAATACCCCGTCAATTTGCGGCGCGCGGGATCCCAATACCCGATGTTTTCGGTGTCGCAAAAATAACGGATCAGCGGCTTGGGAAACCGACGCCAGGCCAGGCCGTCGGGCGATACCGCGCCATACAAACCGCTCACCGCGTAGGGATTTGTTTCGCCCGGCGGCACATCCGGCAGTTTGTCGAAATCAAAACATTTGTAGCGTTCTTCCGGCGGCGCGCCGTCATCGCGGAAGACCGCTGATTCCTTGCCGTAGGGGGCGGCGATATTATTGTCGCGGGAGCCATTGAAACAATATTGACCCAGCGCCGGCTTATCCCAGTTCCGGCCGTCCCGGCTTTCCGCGTAACATAGCAGGTGCCGGTGGTCATCCTTGCCGAAACGGCCGTTGGCGGCGCGGTCGCTTTCCCGGAGTTCCGGCGCCGGTTCGCGGCCGAAACAGCCGTACCAGCAGCGATATTTTCCGGACTCATGGATGACGGTCGCCCAGCCCAGCCGGTCTTCCCACGGCCGGTCCATGGTCAGCCAGGGCTGATCGTCCACCCGGCCTTTCTCCACCATGATGCGGATGCCGTAAGGCACCTTCACCCGCGCCATCCAGCGCCCGGAAAGGTCGGGGAACACGCCGCCGGTGCGTTGCCGGTCCGCCGCGGCGATTGCACGGCCGCGTTCCGAGAGCAATTCCGGATCGAACGAGCGGTCCATCCAGCCGTGGCAGACATGCATCCAATCTAGCAGGTAAACGGGCATCTTGATTTGGTCTTGCATGCTATGCACCCGGGGTCCGACGGTTTGATCCATGCCGCGCCGGCGGGCAATGACAGGGCGCCGGCGGCCGGCGCCTTCAGGTGCGCGGCGGTAATTTAACGCCCGCGGCGTGGGTGTCGGCCGCCTGCTGCACCAGCAAGGCGATCCGGCTGGCATACAGCACTTCGGCCGTGCTCACCGTCAACCCCTCGGCGGCGCCCTGCGCCTCGCGGGCAAAACTCCGCACGATTCCGAGCTCTTCGGAAACTGGCAAAGCCGGCAGTTCTTCCACGGCCGACTGGCCGTTGCGCGCCAGGGTCGCGTGGCTGGCGCCGGAACTGGTTTCCAGAACGCCCTCGGTCCCGAAGAGCGTCGTCCGCCAGTATTGCGGGAGGCGGCTCTTGAACTGCGCCGGGCTGAAATAAGACATGTCGGCCAGCATGCCGGCGTTGTTTTGCAGACGCAGCATGTACTGGGCGCCGGTCTGGAAATGCGGATATTGGGGCGCCAGCGCATTCCACGTGCGCGCGGCCACCACTTCGGCAAAATCCTGTCCGGTGATCCACGGAACAAAATCGAAGGCATGGATGCCGATGTCGTTGATCGTGCCGCCATGCTTGCCCGGCTCGAAATACCAGCCCGGCCGCACGCCGATATTGAGCGGATGCTGCCCGCCCACGGCGACGGAAAGCACCTCGCCAATCAGGCCGCCGCGCACCGCTTCGCGCATCCGCCGGAAGTTGCCGCTTGTGCGCACATCCAGCTGGCAGCCGACTTTCAAGTTCTCCGACCGCGCCAGGGCGGCGATCTGCTCCCACTCCCGGATATCCGTGCAGATGGGCTTGTCGGAAATCACGTGCTTGCCGCGCTGCAGCGCGGCGATGAGCAATTGCCCGCGACGGGCGTAATAATCGCCCACCGCCACGACGTCGCACTCCACGGCGTCCAGCATGGCGGAGAAATCCCGGTGGGTGATCTCCACCTTGCCGTCCGCGGCCAACTGCTTGCGCGCCGCGGCATCCTCTTCGCAGGCGGCGGCAAGCTGCCATTCATCCGGATGCGACTTGACGTAGTTGTAAACGCCCATGATGTGCGAATGCCTGAATCCCGCAAATGCAATCTTTAACATCTTGCTTGCTCCTTTTGCTTTTTAAAAATACAGATCGCGCCGGCCGGCATGCAATGCTTCCAATCGCCGGACGGTTTCGCTCCGGCGTCCCGGATCGCGGATTTCTTCCATCTGTGTCCGAATCACGCGCTGCCCCGCCGCCTGGGTTTCCGGGCCGGCGTAATCCAAAAGGTATTCCGCGAAAGTCAGGATGGCGTTGGGCAGGCAAAACTGGTTGATCAGTCCGGGCTTGGCCAGGTCCATGAAGTCACGGCCGGTGCGGCCCTGCCGGTAACACCCCGTGCAGAACGACGGCAGGTAGCCGGCGGCGCAGACCGCCCGGATGACTTCCTCCAGCGAGCGGGTGTCGCCCAGTGAAAACTGCTGGGCGGTCGCCGGATCGTCGCCTTTTTCACCATACCCGCCGGGATTGGTGCGGGACCCGGCGCTGATCTGCGACACGCCCAGGGCGAATAATTCATTACGCAGTTCCGCCTTTTCGCGGGTGGAAAGGATGATGCCCGTGTAGGGCACCGCCAGCCGCAGGATGGCCACCAGCCGCTAGAAGTCATGGTCCGACACCGGGTGCGGCGGCTGCTGCGCGGCCGGGGCGTTCAGCGCCGGCTCCAGCCGGGGCACGCTGAGGGTATGCGGCCCGACGCCGCAGTCCCGTTCGAGGCAGCGGGCATGCTCCAGCATGCTCAGGACTTCGAAGCGGTAATCCGCATGCAGCCCGAACAGGACGCCAATGCCGACATCGTCAATGCCGCCCGCCTGCGCGCGGTGCATGGCGTACAGGCGCCAGCGGTAGTCCGCCTTGGGCCCATCGGGATGCATGCGGGCGTAAGTTTCAGGATGGTAGGTCTCCTGGAACAGAACGTAAGTGCCGATGTCGGCGGCCTTCAACCGGCGGAACCCGGCTTCATCCAGCGGCGCGATTTCAACATTGATCCGCCGAATGGCGCCCTTGCCGTCCGGGGTCTTCGTGGCATAGACCGTGCGGATCGCTTCCAGGAAATAGTCCAGACTCGAGCGCGCCAGGTCTTCGCCGGTAAGGAGGAGCAGCCGCTTGTGGCCCTGCTGTTCCAGCCGCAGGGTTTCTTCGGCAATTTCCGCCATGCTCAACGCGCGGCGCCGGACCGCCTGGTTATCCCGCCGGAAAGCGCAATACAGGCAGTTGTTGGCGCAATAGTTGGCGATATACAGCGGCGCAAACAGCACCAGCCGCCGGCCGTAAATTTCATGCTTAACCCGGCCGGCATCTGCCAGCAGGCGCTCCGTCACTTCCGCGTCGTCCGTATTCAGCAAAACCGCCGCGTCTTCCGGCGTCAATCCTTGCTTCTCGAGCGCGCGATCCAACACCTCGAACGCCCGGCGCCGGTCGGGCTTGGCGTCCGCCAGCAATTTTTCAACCGCGGCGGGATTGATGAATGTCTCGTTACTTCCCATAAATCTGGGGATTCTGCCGCTGGCATTCCTCAATCACGGCGATCTGGCGCCGCACTTGTTCGGGCGTAATCGTCAGCGGCGCTTTCTTCGTAAGGGTTTTGTACAGCATGGTGTAGAAACTGGCCGCCATCTCCGCCGGCGGCTGCGCGGCGGTATAACCGCCGGCGTTCGGCTTTTTGCCGGGCTGGACGCTGACCGGCCAGGCGTCCACGTACCACTTCAAGTTATCCGGGCTGGCGCCGTCGCAATAGGCGGGCAAACCGGCGGGCGTTGAAATCGGCGTTTTGACAAGTTTCAGCTTGCGCGCTTCGCGGGGCTTGAAATAGCGCCATTCCATGGCCGAGGTTGAGCCCTTCAACCCGCCGCAGGAACCGTACACATTGTAGGTGAAACAGGGATACGCGCAGGCGGAGGAAATCTCCAGGTCAATCGTGGGATGACCCTGGCCGCTCAGGAGCAGCTTGACGTGGTCCTCGGCGTCGCCGGCGGTATTGACCCGGTCCATGAAACA
>JAXGSX010000035.1:0-17940 GCA_040775225.1 Kiritimatiellia bacterium
AGCGCCGATTTCCATTCCACGTTCTTCAAATTGGCCGTGACAAACAAGTTGGTGAAGGTTCCGGCGACAATAATGTTGGCCCCGGAAATCCGCGCAAACATGTTGACCACATCCGACACCGGCACGGCGTCCAGGGAAATGGAAATCAGTTCGCTTGGGGCGGAGGGGCCTTGTCCGTTGCCCGGCTGGCCGCTTAAGGGCAAGTCCACCAGCAAATCCTGCGGCGCGCGGGAAACGACCTCCACGTTCACCGGCGGCTCCGCCACCGCGGCCGGCGGGACATCCGCCGAAGCCGGAACATCGGGAATAGCCGCTGCCGGTTCAGCCGCGGGAACCTTGCCGGCGTCCGGCGCGGCGGGCGCAGCGGCAGGTTCAGGCGCCGATGGGGCCTGGGGCGCCGCCGTTTCCATCGCATCCGCCGCGGATGCATCCGCGGCCACAACCGCGGCGGGCGGAGCCGGCTCCCCGGCTGACTGCGCCGCCAGCGGCTCAGTTTCAAGTCCTTCCGCCGCCGCATCCGGCAAATTGGTCGCAGCCGCAGCCGCCGCGACGCACCCGATCCATAAAGCAAACCATAAACAACAGGTTTTTTGCATGAATTGACCCTTGTATTATTCCGACGCCGATTGAGTCACCGTGGCGGAAGCCGTACGGCCTTCGGAGTCTCTGACCGTCACCATGTTAATCCCGTAAGCGGCCGGCACAGCGTGGTAGCTTGCCTGGTAGGTTGAAGAAGACGAAAACGACACCGAGCCCAGGGCGGGGTTGCCGGCGCTCCAAACGTATGGAGGCGAACCGCCGCTGACCGTGAACGAAGCTTCCAGGGAATTCACCAATGTAACTTCCGCGGGGGCAACGGTCATTTCATCCACCGCGGGCGTCACGCGCGCGACGGCAAAATGACCATCCTCATCCTCCACCCGGACGGTGTTATTGCCGACTTGCAGGCAGACATACCGGCACTGGCTCCAACCGACGACTTCAACCCGGCCTTTGGACGGATCAGCAACGCTCCACTTGTACGACGGCGTGCCGCCCTTGCCGGTAAACACCACCTCCGCGCCGGCAATCCCGATGGCGGCGACATCCGGAGTTACCTGCAGCGCCAGGGGGTCTTCCGTGCCGCGTTCGGCGGATTGATAAGCATTCGCCTTGAAATAATCATCCGCGTCAGTCTCGTCCGAGTTCGATTCGCACCCCGCGCCGAACAACAACACGCCACCACCCGCCAGCAAGCAAACCCATCGGCGCCAGTTTTTCATTGTAATCTCCCTTGCCTTGTTTTTCGCAAGCTTCCTGATTAGACCCCAAAACCGCGGCTTACTCAAGCATATTTTCCTCAATCATGTCTGGAAGGAACGGTCTAATCCGCCGGCTCGATCTGCACCTTGCGCATGTCAATCGAACGGATGCGGAACCGGAAAAAACGCCCTCCATGCGGCACGGCAATCACGTCGCCCACCTGCACCATCTGCCCGTTGACGGCCGCGAAAAACAACCGCCCCCGGCGGATTACTCCCCCGACCTTTAACGCCGCCATCGCTTCCGCACGCGCCTCTGTGTCGGGAGGAAGCGCCGGAACCGGTTCCGCCGCGGCAGCCTGATCAGTTGCAACCGCGCCGGGCGCCGAAGGACGCGGCGGCTGGTAATTAATGGGCCAGAAAGGATCGCGCAATGCGGCGTGCGGCGCGGCAGATTCCCGGGGCAATGGCACGGAAGCGCCGTCACCGTCCGCCCCCCAGCCGCACAACGCGCCGCCGGCGAGGCACAGCAGCGCCAGGCTGCGCGCTGGACGGCAAAAAACGGATTGAATGGAATGTATCGCTGCTTGCACGGTGCGCCTAATTTTCCGAGTTATCCGCCCCGGTTGCATACTCCGGCAAATTTTCAGGATCGCGCCAGACCAGCCAATCCAGCACCAACCGCATGTCATGCCGGTTGGGTTGGTCCGGCCGGACGGCAATGCTCAAGGCCGAAACGGCGACCATCGGATTCGCCGCCTCCAGTTGCTGCAGAAAACCGGCCAGGGCGGTCAGATTGCCTTCCGCGGAAACGCGAATCGAGTAAACCTGGCAAAGCCGGTCCGCAAAATCAATGGGAACCGCGCCCTCATCCACAATGCCGGCGATGTCCAGAGCGGCAGCTTGCGCCCACCGGCGGACCTGCTCATCCATGCCCAGCAGGTAATTGCCCAGCACCGGCAACGGCAGGTGCGGCGCCAATTCGTTCAGGCGTTTACGCTCCGCTTCCATTTGGGACAATATGTCCGCCCGGCCGCGCACCACGGCACTGGCCGTGTTCAGTTTGGATCTTAAAACCAGCGTCTGGGCCGTATCCTTTTTCCAGCTGTTGATCATGGGCGCCAGCAGGAAATTCACGGCGGCGAACAATCCCCCGGCCGCCAGCAGGCCGCCCAGAATCAGCATTTGCATCTGCTCTTTTTTAGTCCGCGCCATATTTCCACCGGAACCCCGCCGCCCGCGCCGACATCAGCGCCGCAGAACAATGTTGCGCTTGGTAAAGCGCCCTTCCATTTCAAAAATCCTGACATCCCCGTCCGCCTGCTCCGCATCGGCCGCAAAACGCTTGACCTCGACATCTTCCATCAAACCGTCAAACGGAGGGCGTGATTTCAGGGCCGCGTGCAGCAGGCGCACGGCGGCGTCTGCGCCCTGGCCGGCGGCGCGGCCGCGCAAATACACGCTGCCGCTCCGTTGCGGTTCCGGGGCGCCGGCATGCAGGTTGTCCTGCATGGTCAGGCGCGTCAACTGGATGTTGACCGGCACACATGCCTGCAGGGCGCGGAGATAGCCGCTGTGCGCCAGACGATTGGTGCGCCATCCCTCCAGCAGATTGACCAAGGCCTGCAGCTTGGTCAAATCCGCGCGGGTTTGCACGACCGCTTCATATACCGGCTCCAGATCCTTCTGCCGGCCTTCAACCGCCATGCGTTCCCGGCGCGCGCCGCGCGCGCCCAATACCAGCACCGATATGCCGAGCGCCAGCAATGCGCCCAGGAAAATCAATCCCGCGCGCAGCGCGAATTTCATGCTGACGTCGCTGCCGCTGCGGCGTTCGGAAGAGAGGATTAAATTGACATGCAGGCTCATGATTTCGGCTGCTGTTCCGCAAATAAACCCAAAGCGGCGCCGACCGCGGCCCCCAGCCGGGCGGGCTGCGCCGCGACTTCCGGCGGCAAAACGCCTTCCGGAATCTGCGCCGCCGCCAGCGGGTTCCAGGGATCCAGCTCAACGCCCACGCCCGACTTGATCTCCGCCATCCATTCCCGGGCCATCCAATCTTCCTGCGCCAGGAACATTTTGGCGACATGGCAGTTATCGCGCCGCTCAATAAAATGCTTGGAAATCACCAGTTGCTTAATGAAAGGCTCCATGGCGGTCTTGACCATTTGGGATACGTCAAACGAGCCGTTTACCAGGATGTCCCGGGCCGTCGCCTCGTCCACCCCGAGATTCTTCTGCAGCATATCCAAAAGATGAAACAGGCCAAAATCAAACTTGCGGATCAGCAACAACTCGCCTTTGCGGAAAAAGGCGCCAAATGACACCCTGGCATAACTGACAATACACCCGACCGCCTCATCGCCATGCACCGCCGCCTCCGTCAGGCAGAAATTCGTCAGCGCCGCCAGTCCGTCCACTTCCAGCGATATCGGCGCCGGAATGCCGGCGCGGAACATGCCGCAGGCTGCCTGGGCGAGAGGCTCTGGAACCGCCACCGTCAGCACCTTGGTTTCGGCGCGGCTGCCCCGCGCGGCAGGCATTGTCCTGTAAGCCACGCGGAATTTTTCCTGATCCAGGCCTAAACTGCCCAGGATTTGTTCCGTTGGATCATCCTCAAGCTGTCCGGGAATATTCAGCAGTTTGACCGCCGCGTCATCGCCGGGAATGCAGATGGCGGCGCAGCGCGCCAATAAAGGCTTGGATATGGAAGGGGCGGACGCCGGGACGGCGCCGGCGGACAGGGAAACCGGGGGCAGGATTTCCGCCGCCTGTAATGCCGCACCGCCGTTGTGGTCCCGCAAGCGGACGCAATATGTTCCGGAATGACTGAAATGAACAGCCAGAATTTCCTGGGGACCTTTGGCGCCGGAACGCAGAATATGCTTGATGGATATCATGCCGGTGGTGCGGCGATTCGCCCGCAAATAACGTCAGAGCCATTTAATTGATTCATTTATTCCATATTTCCCGGAATTTGTCCAGATTATTTACCGGCCCCAGAACATCCAGGTCCACCAGGCCGCCGCCGCCACCGAGATCACCGTGAACGGCAGGCCGATTTTCATGAACCCCGCGAATTGCACCGGATATCCTTCACGGCGCAGGATGCCGATGGTGACAATGTTGGCCGAAGCGCCGATGGGCGTGATATTGCCGCCAATGCTGGCGCCCAGCAGCAGGCCGAACAAAAGCACGGTTGGATCGCATCCCATCCGTTCCGACATCCGGATGACCACCGGCAGCATTGCCGCCAGGAAAGGCACATTATCCACAAATCCGGAAATCAACACCGACACGGCAATCAAAAGGATATACCCCAACAAGATGTTCGCGCCGATCATGTCGGCGAACGCATCCGCAATCCGTTCCGTCCAGCCGGTATGCGTCAGGCTGCCGACCAGCACGAATACGCCTATCAGGAAAAAGGTAGTGTCCCAGTCCAATCCCTTGATCCGGTCAATCAAAGGCCCCCGGTTGGTACCGATATCCCAGACCAGGCCTGCCGCCGCGGCGGCCAGGCACAGCGTTCCCGCCAGCCACTGGAATTCCGGATCAAAAAAAGATGAACAAGCCAGCCCCACCACCAGCGCCAGCAGCAACCAGGTTGGCGCCCATGTCCGCACCGCCTCATGCATCGGCAACGCAATGCGCCGGCTGCCGCGGCGGAAAAAGAAATACAACACCGCCAGGGACGCCAGGGCGCCGACCTGCACGGAAAAAAATATCCCCGGCTGCCCGCGGTAAACGATGAAATCCATGAAACTCATCCGGGCATATCCGGCCAGCAGCATGCTGGGCGGGTCGCCGATCAACGTCGCCGCGCCCTGCAGGTTGGAAGAAACCGCCAGGGCGATCAGCAGCCTGGTCGGATTGATCTGCAGTTTGCGCGCCAGCGCCAGCGCAATCGGCGCCATGATCAAAACCGTGGCGACATTTTCCACAAACGCCGAAATCAAGCCGGTAAGCAGGCAAAGCAGCAACATGGCCCAGCAGGTATTGCCGGCCAGGTTGACGATTTTTTCAGCCAGCACCGCCGGCATGCGGCTTTCGATAAAAAAATCAGCCAGCACCAGCGTCCCCACAAAAATCCCCATGACATTCCAATTGACAGCCGCGCAAGCCTCCATTGGCGTCAACACCCGCGCCGCCACCAGGCAGACCGCAGCGATGATGGCCGTCAGGGAACGCCGGCGGGGGAAAATCACAAAAGCGAGATAAGCGGCTGCAAATAAACCGATTGCCAGATTTTCGGGATGACGTAACAACGGCATGGAAAAACAGGATTCCTGGGGATTCAATCAACAAAAAAGCGCTCCGCTGCCGGTTGCATCACAACCGGCAACGGAGCGCGTGTTCACCGCGTCACATAACTTACTCCTGCGCCGGCAACGCATGCGTATATTCGGCGGCAGCGCCGCGGACCGCGCAAGTGGCATTATTGCCCAGAGTTTGCAGAGCGCCATAACTGCCGGACATGGCTACCAAACCGGTTTTCGGATCGCCGGTATAATTCGGGCAAATGGGCCATTGCTTGATGAAGTTATCCGCTCCAACCAAAACTGCGTTGGAGATGATAGCACCATTGGTCAACCCCTGTTCCATGCCCAACTGTTCCTTGGCGGAATCAATCTGGCGCAGGTTGTTGATGCAGGCATTCATCTGCGAGGTGGTGCGGGCGCGCATGAAGGATGGAATCGCAATCGCCGCCAACAAACCGATGATCGCGACCACGATCATGATTTCTACCAACGTAAAACCTTTTTTCATTGATTATACCTTTATCTATCTGATAATTGACTCATTTTCACTATCCGCCACGAATCCAAATCCTATAAAAATTACTTCAACACCTCCTTTCCGATTGATTTTTGAAATACTTGCATCAGAAGCGGAAACTTACAAAAGCACATTCCATGCCAATATTTAAATCATCCTTCGCGCCGCGCATCCTTGTCCCGCTTTCAGATGGATGCGGCAGATTGACCTCATCACGGATTCAGGTCAGATATAACAGCCTCGGATGGAAGGCTACGTTTCTCCAAAACGTAAAAAAATAAATCGTTTTAAGAGAGTCGTTATCCACCATCCAAACATCGAAACCAACACCATTTAATCAAAAACGAGAAGAATTTCTCGTTGTTTAGAATTAACGAATTTTACAATCAATCTTCTTTTGGCTCTGGAAGCTTGCGGTACAGGGTTGCCAGGCTGATTTTTAATGCCTTGGCTGCACGTTGTTTATCGCCATCGGAGTTTTTAAGCACTTGCGAGAGATATTCCTTTTCCTTGCTTCTCAAAAATGCTTTTAAGGATTTGCCTCGATAATCTTCTTTTTTGGCGCCGGCGACTGAGCCTTCAACGTAATTTGAGTTTTTAATCATTTTGGCAGGCAAACAAGACATGCCTATAACATTATCCTTGGCAAATGTCAAGGCATGTTTAAGGGCGTTTTCAAGTTCCCGGACATTGCCAGGCCAGGAATATTGTTCGAAGAAAATTATTACTTCAGGGGCAACTTCCGGCAACGGTCCTCGTTCACCGAGTTCCATGCGCAGAAAATGCTGCGTAAGCGGCAAAATATCCTCCGTCCGCTCGCGCAACGGCTTGATTTCAATTGGGATAACACTTAAACGGTAGTACAGGTCCTCGCGGAAGAGGCCTTTTTCGATCATCGTTTCCAGGCGGCTGTTGGTTGCAGCCAGCACGCGCACATCCACTGCGATGCTCTCGTTCCCGCCGACCCGCCGGATTTCTTTTTCCTGCAGAACCCGCAAGAGCTTGGCCTGGATGCCCATGGGCATGGAACTGATTTCATCGAGCAGAATGGTGCCGCCATTGGCCGCCTCGAAGAGCCCTTCTTTGTCGGCGGCCGCGCCCGTAAACGCCCCTTTCACGTGGCCAAACAGTTCGGATTCCAGCAGCGGTTCCGGCAAGGCGGCGCAGTTCAACGGCAAAAACAGCCTGGACTTCCGGCTGCTGTAGGCATGCACCGCCTTGGCCACCAGTTCCTTCCCGGTGCCGCTTTCGCCGTAAATCAACACCGTCGCATCGGTCGGCGCAACGCGTTCGATCATCTCGCAGACATTCCGCATGGCCGGGCTTTCGGCAATGATGTTTTCAAACCGGTAACGCGATTCCAGTTGAGCCTTGAGATTAACATTCTCGCTCAAGGTCTTGTTGTAATCCAGGGCCCGTTGCACCGTAATCAGCATTTCGTCCACTTTAAATGGCTTGGTAATGTAGTCAAATGCCCCCAGTTTCATGGCTTCCACCGCGGTTTCCACGGAACCGTAGCCGGTGACCATCAAAACCGCCATCGTCGGCTGGGCATCACGGGCGGCGTGCAGGAGCGTGATGCCGTCAATGGGTTTCATGCGGATATCTGAAATCATCAAATCGAATTTGGACGACTTGAACAATTCCATGGCTTTTTCGCCGTTATCAACTGGCGTGACCACATGGCCCTCAGCCTTGAGCAACACGCTCAACACGCTCAAGATGCTGGGTTCATCGTCAACTAGCAGTATTTTGGCCATAAGCAGCCTTTGCTGGACAGCAGCGTCACCGGTTCACAGTTGCGCATCCCGATTGCTCAAAAACTCGTATGAATTTTGATTCTCTGGTTCAAAACAAAAACATTGTATATTCGAAACAAAAATTGTAAAGTTTTTTTAAATTTTTACAATATTAAAACTGACAAAAGGATCCGGGGCCCTATGCGCTGCCTGCGGGAAATCATCCAACACCGCGAATTGCTCCAAAATCTGGTAACGCGCAATCTGAAAAGCCGTTACAAGGATTCCGCCCTGGGGTTTTTATGGAGCATACTGACGCCCCTTTTCATGGCGTTGATTTACGTGGTTTTCCTGCGCATCCTGGCGCGCGGCATTCCGATGCAGGAAGTGTTGATCGGGGTTTTTGCATGGCAATTCACGGCGCAATGCGTCGGCAACGGCCTGACCAGCATCACGGACAACGCCAACCTGGTGAAAAAGGTCTATTTCCCGAGGATTATCCTGCCGGCGGCGGCCACGCTGGCCAACCTGGTGAATTTTCTTTTAACGCTGGTGGTGCAGTTTGTTCTGCTGGGCGCGCTTTTCGCATGGCGGCATGAAACGATGAGCCTGCAGGCGCTTTGCGTGCCGTTCCTGATTCTCGGGCACGCCGTTTTTTGCTTCGCCCTGGCGGTGTTCCTCTCCTGCATCAACGTGTATTTCCGCGATATCCAGCATCTGGTCAATGTGGGCATGACCGCCTGGTTTTTTCTAACACCGGCGATGTATTCCATGAGCCTGGTGGAAAAAATGGCGCAGGACCGGCAAATCCCCTGGTTATCCCAGGTTTACATGCTTAACCCCATGGCGGTGATCATCAACGGCTATCGCGCCATGATCTTGAACAACAACGACTTTTACATGTCATGGTCGGTGGCGGCATCCATCGCCGGATCCGCTTGTTTTCTGGCGCTGGCCATCTGGTTGTTTCAGCGGTTGCAGCGCAATTTTTCCGATATGTTCTAATGCATGCGATTGAAGTACGGCACCTTGCCAAAAACTACTGGATGCAAGGCGGGGAACCGCCGACGCTGGCCGGGATGCTGGCGCGCGGACTGGCGCCGCGCCGCCGGCGTCAGATTCAAGCGCTGAATGACGTCAGTTTTACCGTGGATCCCGGAGAAACCATCGGGGTCATCGGTCCGAACGGCTCGGGCAAAAGTTCCCTGCTGGGATTGCTGGCCGGCACCACTACGCCCACATCCGGCACGGTGAAACTGAACGGCCGGGTATCGTCGCTGCTGGAACTGGGGGCCGGCTTCCATTCCGAGTTGACCGGCCGCGAAAACATTTTTTTAAACGGCGCGATCCTGGGGATTCCCCGGCAGACCATTCTGGAGCGATTCGACCGGATCGTGGAATTCGCCGGCATCCGGGAATTTCTGGACATGCCGGTCAAACACTATTCCAGCGGCATGTATGTCCGCCTGGGATTCGCCGTGGCCGTGGAAATGGATCCGGAGATCCTGCTGATTGACGAAGTGCTGGCTGTGGGCGACGTCGCCTTTCAGACCAAGTGCCTGGCGCGCATCCGCGAGTTCCAGCAGCGCGGCAAGACCCTGCTGCTGGTGTCGCACGCCCTGCAGACGGTCGAGGAATTCTGCAGCCGGGTATTCCTGATCCACCAGGGGCGGTTGGTGGCCCAGGGCGACCCGGCGGACGTGATTTTCACCTACCTGCGCTCCTACATGGGCGAAGGCGGCGGCGTGCATACCGTGGAATACGGCAGCCGCGAAGTCAGCATCGCCAATGTGCGCTTCCTGGACGCCGGCGGCCGGGAAACCGGCGCCATGACCACCGGGCAGCCGATGACCGTGGAAATTTCATACCAGGCGAGCCGCCGGATCGAGCGGCCGGTGTTCGGTTTTTCGATCAAAACCGGCAACGGCATGTTTGTGTTCGGCTCCAACACCCAGCTGGCGGGCAGCCGGATCGAAGCCATCGAGGGCGCCGGCCGCGTGTTGCTGCATTTTGACGCGCTCAGCCTGATGCAGGGCAATTTTTTCCTGTCGGTTTCCATCCACTCCTGGGATCATGACGTGCAGTATCACCGGCGGGAAGACTGGTATCCGTTCGTCGTCAAAAACCCCACCGGGGCGCTGGGTCTTTTTTACATCAACACCCGCTGGGAAACAACCTGAAGGAGGCCGCCATGGAAATCCTGCCTGCCATTCAACAACGCCGGTCGGTCCGGGCATACACCGCGCAACCGGTGCCGGAAGCGCAACTCCAGGCGGTGCTGGAAGCCGCGCGCCTTGCGCCATCGGCCCGCAATCTGCAGGAATGGCGGTTTGTCGTGGCGCGCGATGCCGCGGTCCGGGCGCGTCTGGCGGCGGCGGCCAACCACCAGGCGTTTGTCGGCCAAGCGCCGGTGGTCATTGCCGGTTGCGCCGTTAAAACCGATTACGTCATGCGCGGCGGCCAACTGGCCTACCCGATTGATTTGGCCATTGCGCTGGACCACATGACCCTTCAAGCCGCGGCCGCGGGCCTGGGCACATGCTGGATCGGCTCTTTTTTTGAAGACGAGGTGCGCCAGGCGCTGGGCATCCCCGCCGCGGCGCGGGTGGTTTGCCTGCTGACGCTGGGATATCCCGCCGACTCCGCCAAGCCGCAAAACCGCCTGCCGGCGGAAAAGATCATCGCCTATGAACGTTGGGCGTTTTAACCAGGCAGGCAGGCCAGGCGCGGAATCTCCAGATCGGCGGCGCGCCGGTGCTGAAAAACGGTCAGCAGCAGGATATTCCGCTCCGCCAGCACGCGGCAGCGCGCCTGGTAAAGCTGGCATCCCCGGTACAAGTCCTCAAAACGCCCGAAGGGATAGCGCCAATCACGACGCCAGGCCAGTTCGCCCGGCGCGGCGCCCGCCCTGAAAATCGGGCCGCGGATGGTTTTGAAGCGATTCAAGACCCGCGCGCACCATTGTTCCACCGGCTGGCGGCCGACAATGACCTCGGCCGGGGAAAACCACCAGACGAAAAGCCGCCGCCAGCGCCATTCGAAAATCATCAGCTTGCTGCCCGCGTCGAAGGATGTGCCGGTCAGGCGGAACTCGGCGTTCAACCGGAACGCGAAGTCAAACACCTCCCATTCCGCCAGCGCGCCGCCGGCGATAGTGAAGGTTGACGCAAGCTGGCGCATGATCCGCAAAGGCTCGCGCAGACTGGCCTGTTCGAAATGCAGGGTGAACACGCCGGTGAAACCGGCGCCCGCCAGGCAGAGGGCATTCAGCCGCCGGCGGCCGTCAGGCATGGTGTACAAGGCGGCGGTCCAGCCGGGCGGCAGTTCCCCTACCGGCGACGCTTTAGCGTCGGCGCGGCGCATTTCCGCGGCCAGCGCGTCAAAGCGGCGGCGCACCTGGTCGGCATCCGGGCGGCGCCGGGAACGCGACCACTCCATTTCCAGGCGGAGGGCGGTATCGTCCTCCATGGCCAGGCGTGAAATGGCGCCGCGGGTTTCATGGCGCGCCAGATTCCAATCCCAAGGCGCTTCAAACGCAAAGCCGTCCCAGGCGAAGCGGCGGGTGGTTCTTTGGGCAGGGGCGGACATAAGACAAGCCAACGGCCGGCGGCTTCACACATCCTGGCCGTCAATCGTGCCGATCTCGATCTTGACTTCATCGCGCCGGGCCATCCGGCTGACGGCGCCGTCGTTGATCCACACCACGACATCCGAAGCCGAAAGCATTTTCATGTCATGCGTCGCGGTGACGATGGTGATATTCATTTCGCTTTTCATGCGCCCGAGCAACTGGATGATTTCCTCGCCCGTGCGCAAATCCAGGTTGCCGGTCGGCTCGTCGGCCAGAATCACGTCCGGGTGGTTGACGATGGCCCGGGCGATGGCGACGCGCTGCTGCTGCCCCCCGGACAATTCGGATGGCAGGTGATGCAAGCGGTGTCCCAGCCCCACCAGTTCCAGCGCTTCGGAAGCGTCCTGGCGGGCATCCGCCGGCGTCCGCCCGGAAAAAATCCGCGCGATGGCGACGTTTTCCAGGGCGGTCATGGAAGTGATCAGGTTGAACGACTGAAAGATGAAGCCGATTTTATGGCAACGCACCCAGGCCATCTGGCTGGAACTCAAATCGCGGATGCGCTGGCCTTCCATGTAAACATCGCCGGTGGTGGGCAAATCCAAACCGCCGACCATGTTGAAAAAGGTTGATTTGCCGGAACCGGATGGGCCCATGATGGAAACATACGACCCGCGCTGGATTTCCAGCGAGATGCCGCGCAGCGCATGCACCTTCTCCGCGCCCATGACGTAAGTCTTGGTGACGTTTTCCGTTTTGATGATGATGGATTTGTCCGTCATTCCTCAACCCTCATGGCGTCCACCGGCTGCTTGCGGGCGGCCCAGTAAGCCGGAGCGATGGACGCGCCCACCGACATCAGCGACCCGATCATGAGCGCCGCCAGCGCCGCCCGCCCGACCTCCCAGACCGGGAAGCACTGCGCCACGTATCGCCCGTATGAAAAAGCCCCTACACCCACCGCCACCAGCAACCCGATCAGCACCCCCAGCAGCGTGCCCAGCACGCCCTGCATGGACGACTCGATGAAATAAGTCTTCACGATGAACGCATCCTGGGCGCCCAGGCATTTCAGCGTGCCGATTTCCTTGATGCGCTCGGTTACGGACATCAGCATGGCGTTGACGATGCCCACCAGGCAGGTCAGCAGCGAAAGGACAATCAGCAGGATCATCATGGTGTCCGCGCCGCGGTCGGCCAGGATATCCACGCCGGACTTCTGGAGCAGGATGTTCACCTGATCGTCCCGCATGGCCAGCAGGGCGTCCACAATGCTGTCGTTGACCAGCATGTAGGTCAGGAAGGCGATCCCCAGCACCACCCCCAGCATGGTGATCAGGGAGCGCAGGAAACGCCGGCAAAGGCTGCCCCAGCTCACGGAGAAGGCCACGCCCCAGGGCACGCGATTCTGCTCCGGAATCAAACTTTGCATTTCAGGCGCCATAACTTGTTTCCGCCTTTCAATTGCGGTTCAAATCTATGTTGATGTTGTGGCCGGTGATGAGCGAGACCGCCACGGACAGCATGACGAGCACCAGTTCGCCCACAATCAACCCGATGAAGAATCCGCAAGCGCGGGAATATGTGTGCTTGTGCCCGTACTTGGTGATGGCCGAGTTTGCCATCCAGCCCAGGAAAATAGAAAACCAGTAGGATTGCATGATGGGGTTGACCAGCATTACCAGCCCCAGCGGATGCGGCATCCAGAAGAAAAACTGGCGCAGGTAAATGATCAACCCGGTAACCACCCCGCCGACGGTCATCCAGATGGCGCTGGACATGGAAGCCCCCGGCGGGTTTTTCGCCATGGAGGTCAGCGTGTTCATCGTGCTGCGCGGCCAGCCGGTATAAAACCAGGACGACATGTTGTCCGCGCCGCGGTCATAGCTCATCATCAGGGAAGTCGCCGCGGCGATGACCGCCGCCAGCACAATGGCCAGCGCCAGCGCCAGGTGGAACGCGCCGCGGCGCATGCGGAAATCATCCCGCAATTTGATGGCGTTCGCCATGGCCGGGGCGATGAAAACCTTCAAATCCAGGAATAACACGCCGCAATACATCAACAGCGGAGAAAACAGCGGCACCGCGGAATAAGCCTTGTCCAGCCCGCAGAAGGCCCGGACATAATGGAACGGGTTGATGTAGGTTTTCACCGCCAGCAGCCCGCCTTCCGCCACCGCCCGCACCATGGCGATCACGATGAGCAGGGTAACCGCGTAAAAAAACACCGTGTAAAACAGGTTGGCGCCCATGTCCAGCCAAAGCTGCAGGATGATTCCCAGGGAAGCGCCCATGAAGGCCCAGGAGGAAAAACGCAATTCCCGCCGCTCGTCCGCCGGCAAATCCTTCAGCACGCCGGGATTGAAACCGCAGAGAATGTAGCGCCGGCACTTGTAAAACACCACGCTGGCGAAAACCAGCATCGCGCCGGCGCCCTCGGAAGTCTTGATGTTGGCCATGTACCACCACTGCGACGAGCCTTCGTTGTCTATATGGCCGGACCAGTACATCACCAGCAATTGCAGCATGTAGAGCAGGTAAAAGAACCAGAGCGAGAAGGAAATGTTTTTCGGGATGAGGAAGGCCAGCCCGATCATTGTGAAAAACACCTCGGATTTCCAGTTCATCAACACCTCCAGCGGGGTGTTGACCACGTAAGCGCTCCAGCCATTCAACAAGTTCAAGGGCGAGAGCCCCGGCACCACCTGCGATTTGCAGAGCAGATTCCAGCCCAGCACGGCGCCGGAAAGCGCCAGGCCCATCCAGAACAATCCGTTGCGGAAGACATCCGGCAGTCCGCCTTCCGGACGGGCGGTATAAACCAGGGCCTTGGGCAGCTCGGCCAGCGGGTAAGTGATCATTTCGTTATGCGCCCACTGCCGGAAAATCAACACGTTCAACGCCAGCAAGGCGATGTAGGAAAGTCCGATCAGCAGCGCCCACCGCCCGAGCGGCCGCGCCCAGATATGCCAGGGCAACTCGCCGATGAAATAGCGCCGCAGGGAGATGTCCGCCGCTGCGAAATCCGGCAGCATGGCGTTGATGCGGCGGCGCAAGCCGGCGGCATCCATCCCGTCCTGCTCCACGGCGGCCCGCAATTCCGCGATCCGCCCGACCAGCGCTCCGATGTTGCGGGCGCAGTCGTATTCCCGCGTGCAGCGTTCGCGCGCCATTCGCAAATCCGCGCGCCGGTCATCCAGCCGCTTCAAGTCGCGTGACAAGCCGCGCACATCGCTTTCCAGCGCCAGGGCCGCGCCGCGGTTCGCCTGGCGGCGGCGGATGTTCAACTCCTTCAAACTTTGATCGAGCTCGGTATGTTCGGCCAAAAGCGTTTCTTCCTCGATGCGCACAATTTCAAGGCGTTCCTGCTGGGCCGCCGCATCCGCCAGCGGCCCCAGGATTTCCTCGGCCCGCAGCAGCAGACCGGGGACGCGGGCGATGTCGGTTTCCGCCGCGCCGCGCGCCTCCTTCAACGCCGCCAGCGCCGCGCGCCCTTCGCGCAACCGCCGCAGCCGGCCGGTATAGGACGACCAGTCGTCCTGCGGCAGGGGAAAAACGCCGGGGAAGGCGCTGAGCCCCCGCGGCAACCCCCGGCGGAACTGCGCGACTTTTTTGAAAGCCCGTTCCTCCAAAACCTTCAAACGCATCCGCACGGCTTCCGCCGCGGCGGACTGGGCGGCAATGCGGTCGGGATAATCCCGCAGCACGCGGTTCATGTCCGCATGGCCCCGGGCGGCAAATTCAGCCCACTCCTTTTCCGCGGCATCCGCCTCCCCGCGCAGGTTTTCGCGCTCCAATTGCGCGCGGCGCAAGGCAAGTTTCTGCGCGCGCGTCGGCTCAGCCCCGGGTGCTGCCGCTTCCAACCGCCGCAGCGCGGTGTCCGCCTCGGCCGCGCGGGCGCGGCAATCCAGCACGCGCTCCGCGGCTTTCTGCGCCGCTTCCAATTCGTTCAATTTTTTCAACGCCCCGTAATAATCAGCCGCGGCGGCGCGGGTGCCCGGCTCGGCCAGGAAATAGGCTTCGTTGACGTACGGCACGACATACCGGTTCCATTCCGACTGCGGGTTGTTCCATTCCGAACTCATCAGGCTGCCCGCCATCGGCACTACCTGTTCCACCAGCCCGAAATTCGGTATGCCGGCCGAAACCATCCCCATGATGAAGACGATCATCAACTCCACCAGGCTGAAAACGCGGACAATCCGCACCAGTCGCAGCAGCGGATTCAGCGCCAGCACCATCAGGATCAAAAGCAGGAACGGCAGGACGCTGATCTGGGTGGCGGCGAAAATAATCGCCGCCTGGCTGTTGACGTAGATCGAAAGCGCCGCGAAAAACGCCGCAAAAAACGCGCCCACCGCCAGCGCCCGCCAGGTTATCCGGTTGTCATTCATGCCAAGCATCCAATTTTAGAAGATCAGGGGCGACATCATTTTGTTCAGAATGGCGAAGGCCATGCCCACCATGGCCACCAACCCCATGCCGCAGGCATAACCCGCCAGCATCACCGGCGTATATCGCAGCCAGCGGTCGCCGAACCGGCGCCGGAAATAAAACCGCCCCAGCAGCGCGCCCACGACTTCCAGGGGCAAGCCCGCGGGCGTCCCCTGCCCCAGGCCCCGCACCAGCCCGTAAACCACCAGGGTAGGCAAGCCCAGCAATGACAGCAGCAGGTACGCGCCCACGCCGATGCCCAGCCCCCAGCCTACCCAGGCCGGTTTCAAGGCCTCAAAAAACAGGGACCCTCCTTCCATGGTGGAACTGTAGGTCAGGCACATGTTTTTCGCCATTAAATCCCACATCTTCTGGGCAAAGGGATAGGCATCGGACGGCACCGGCGCCATTTTCCAGAGCAGTTGCGAAAAAATCAGCGAAGCGATAATGATGATCGGCAGGGTAACCAACTGGGTTTTAACCTTGCTCTTGATCTTGGTGCCGGTCAATTCCAGAATGCGGAAAGTTACCGTGGCCTTGCCGTAATCCGGCAGCGGCACCGGGGTGAACCAAATCTGCACCCCGCGGTAGCCGCTCAAGATATAGGTCGCCTCCTTGATCATCGGGATCGTCAGCGCTTGCCCCGCCAGGCCTTCCAGCTTGGCGCTGGAATATGAAATCACGGGGGTAAACACCGTGGCGTAAAGAATGAAGAACTTCCACGGGAACCCGTCAATCAGCCAGGTCGAAATGCCGATCCAGGTGGTGCAGGTGCAGGCATAGATGCCCAGGGCGATGAAGATGGAAAAATCGCCGCGCTTGGGATTGTTGATAAACAGCTTGCGCCAGGTGGATGGCGCCGGCGCCCGGGACGGGTTGCCGGTGGCAACCCGGCGATCGCCCCGGGCGCGCAGCAGGCGCATCAAAGGCTTCAAAGCCTGGCCCAGGCCGATCAGCGTAACCGCCACCGTCAGGCCGATGCTGATGGAAAGATAGACGTCCACGTTGTTGACGAAGACCGTGTCCACCACGTCCATGCCCGGCTGCCAGTTGGCCAGGATGCCGCGGCGGTACATGATGGGATTGGCGATGATCATCGCCAGCAGCCCCAGTCCGCCGCCTATGGCCGCCCAGAAGGGAATGACCATGCCGGTCAGGAGCAGGCCGATATCCAGGGTCAGGTTGAGGGGCACGGCTTTCAGGACTTCGCCCATAACCGGCGTGAAATCAATGAAGGGAATGGGTATGAGCATCAGCGGCTTGGGGAGGAACGCCCCGGTAATCGAAGGCACGGCAATGTAAATCAACCCGTAACACATGCCCAGCATGCCGCCGATGGAAAAGCAGCGCCAGCGCCAGGATTGCTGCGGATCGTGGGTATTGGTCAACGCCGTGATGCCCGAAGCGCCCACGGCGGCCATCGGGAAAGGCAATTCCTCCACGTCGTTCACGATGCGGTAAAGCACATAGCCCAGGCCGAAATGGTCCACGTGGGTGATGATCAGCGCCATGGACACGTAAGCGATCGGCGCAATCCAGGCCTTGGCGAAAAAGGTGCGGCCGAGTTCGGCAATCACTTCCGCCGGCGGCGCCACCCAGGCGGGAATTTCCTGGGCCACCCCCATGGCCCGGGCGTAATCCGACTGCACCAGGAACTGGTTCCACAGCAAGCCCTGGAATGGCGAACTCACCGCCAGCCCGGCCATGAAATACAGGATATAGATTTCCTGCATCTTCAGGTCTTTCAGCGAGCGCCGGGCAATTTCGGCGAAGAGAATGATGGTCACCCACTGGGAAGCCGTCGCAATGCTGCCGACGTTGCCCACCACCAGGGCCAGGTACATGGCGCCGGGCATCATGATGAAACCGAGGAAAACGGCGCCGATGACGGTGCGCCAATTGAAGCCGTCGGCAAACACCGCGGGCGGCGACATCAACCCCCGATATTGATCCATTTCCCGCTCTTGTAATGTCTTGGCCATATCGCGTTCCATCAACCGCCGGACGCCGCTTCAGCGCCGGACGCCAACCCCTGCTCCACCTGCTGCACATAAACATGCTGCTGGGCCAGGTCCAGGTTGCGCCAGCGCATAAGGTATTTGCGCATCCGCTCCAGGAACGGCCGGTTGGTAGTCACCCAGTTCGTGTCCTGGCCCGAAATCCGCTCGATGCGCAT
>JAXGSX010000036.1:0-17853 GCA_040775225.1 Kiritimatiellia bacterium
GGAGCAGATTCTGCACTTGGATTGCGTGTTGTCCATCCCGCGCCATGGCCTGGCAATCGTCTGCGAAGAGGCGTTTGTGGAGGGGCTCCCGCCATGCATCCGGGGGTGGGACTTGATCAAGGTATCGCTGGCGGACGCTTCCCGGCTGGCTGTGAATGGGCTGCCGGTGGACGAAAAAAATTACATCATGTCATACAACGATCATGTGCAAAACGATTTCATCAGGGCGGAACTGGCCAAACGGGGCATTACGGTCCATCCGGTGTATTTCGGCACCCATAACGGCCAGGGCGGCTCCATACGCTGCGCCACCCAGGCGTTAAAGCGGGCTCCCGCCAGTATGCCGCGCGGCGGCATGGCCGCTTGCGGCGCATGCCGGCGGCGCTGAAGGCGGCTTTTACCGGAGCAGCAGCAAGCTTCCCTGCGAGAGCCGTTCGTAACACCCCATGTCCGGCCGGCGGCGCCAGAAATCAACGCGCGGCTGGCCTTCCAGGTCTGACGCCGCCGCCATCCAATCCTGGACGATCCCCGCATCCACGCAGGGCGAACCGGCGGCCAGCTTGAAATTGCCGGCGTCCCATTGAATGAACCCCGGGTCGTTGGTTGTCACGTTCACCATCGCTGCGGCATCAGTCAATTGGTTCGTGGGGTAAGTGCAGCAATAGCCGAGGATATAACCGGCGCCGGTCGGCCGGATGTTTTCATCCACGGGCGCATTGTTATGATAGACGATGGTATTGGTCAATGTTAAGCCGTCGCATGCCGCCAAGCCGCCGGCATAATTCGTTGCGGTATTTCCCGCAATCGTGCAGCTTTCCAGCCGGATCGGCTTGCCAGGAGCGCTTGACTGTATTACTGCGCCGCCATAATAACGGGCCAGATTAGTTGTTATCAGGCAATTACGCACAATCAACTCCTCCGGCGTGGGTAATTCATAGACTCGTTTCAGGAATAACGCGCCGCCGATGCCGGCTGCTGCATGGTTGTTGGAAAACACGCAACACTCGATCAAGCCCGGCGCGTCCCAGTATATGGCGCCGCCGCCGCGGGAATCTGAAGTAGAAGTTACCAGGTTGCCGTGTAATTGGGAATGGGTAATAATCATTTTGGTGTTCGTGTAGGATGTCGCATTGGCAACATAGGCGTAAACAGCGCCACCGTACTGTAACGCGGAATTATTCGCAAAGACGCAATTGCTCACCAACACTCCGCCCGAAGAGGTGCTCGGCCAGATATAACAGCCGCCGCCACCGTTTCCATAGTTGTTTGATACCACGTTATTGGCGAAAATCGCTCCTTGCTGGATTGAGTTGAAAAATATGCCGCCGCCTTGATTGCTGGTCGAATTGTCTGCAATGGCATTGCCGGTGATGTGCGCCTTGTATTCCAGCAGCATACCGCCGCCACCCTGGTTGGCAAAATTATTGCTGATGACGCAGTCAATCAACTTGCAGGCATCAGCAGATGCCGAATTGCCTCTGATATATATCCCGCCGCCGCCGCGATATGCCGAAGATGCAATGTTGGTGTTGAACGCCAGGAGAGAGTTGCTCACCGTGCCGCCGGCGTAAATATATATTCCGCCGCCATAGGCCGAGGAGGGATTGGTCACGCAATTGTAAGCGATGCGGCAGTTATTGACATAACCGGCAGCGGATGCCATGTAAATGGCGCCGCCATGCGTATCGGCGGAATTTGTGTAAAGAGAACAGTTGGTCAAGGTCCCGCCGAGGGTATTGATGTAAACCGCCCCGCCGAGCGCAACGGAGGCATCCCCTTTTCCGTTGCCGCCAGTGAAGGTAAAACCATCCACCACGGCGCCGGCATGATTCAAGTACAGGCAGCGGGTAACGCCGCCGCCGTCAATGACGGTGTCGGCCGGGTCCGGCGTTCCGGCGTTCCAACTGCGCAGGGTCAGGGCGCTGGTCAGCATGATGTTGGAAACCACGGAATAGGTTCCGGTGGCCACCAGCACGACTGACTGCGCGTGTTCTCCGGCGCGGGCCACGCCGTTGCTGATGGTGGCCACCGCATTATCCCAGCCGCCCAGGCCGGTGTCGGCGTCATCGCCGGAATTGACATCCACGTAAATCTGCCCCTGCAGCGCCGGCACAGCCAGCCAGGCCGCCAGCATGGCGCAGGCAATCATACGAACCATGGAACTTGATCCAAGTGTGGCATAACACATGACTTTTCCTCCTGTTTGTTGAGCATCAGGCAACCGTATTATTTTTTTCCATACAAAATATCTTATGTGGTATCGCACCATGATGCAATCGAATTTGGCGTTGCATCAGCCCGGGTTTATTTTTCACTTCGGCCTTTCCCGCGCGATGGCGACGACCTGGAATCCGAACGGTTTCACTGCCAGGGGGATGGCGATATTATTTCCATCCGCGCGGAACGGCAGGGTGCGATCGGTCCACCATTCCGCAACTGTAATTTCCCCGGCGCCCGGCAGCCGGGTGGCCGCGTCTTTGACGATCAATTCCCCTTTCCAGGGCCGGACCCGGGCGTGGTCCCAGTAGTCCGGGCCGTTGTGCATCAAGGTTACGATCAAACCGTTATCCAGGATATTGATCATGAATTCGATTTCAGGGCCGCGGATTGCCACCGGCAGCAGGTCCTGCATGAGATGGTCAATCAAATCCGCGCACGCCGGGTGCAGGACGCGGCCGGCCGAAGTTTGCATGTAGGGCAGGGCGGTAAACACCACCCGGCCCCGGCCCAGTTGCCTGGACGTCGCCACCGGATCGCAACCATCGTATCCGGGAATGCGCTGCAACGCGCGGGATCCGCCGCGATAGCCGCCAACTGCTTGCAACAGCACGGACGACTGGAGCGGCCGCACGAGTTCGATTTCGGTCTCCCAATCGCGGAATACGCTTCCGCACCGGGTGCATGCGGTTTCCCAAACCACTTCGCGCCGGCCCAAGAACTCGACACCCAGGAAGTCGGAGTCTTCCGGGCCGGCCTGCATGGTATTGACCATGACAATGCCGCCCTGTTCGGCATAGGCGCGCAGGGTTTGCGTCAACTCCGGATGCAAGCGGATGTCGCCCAGCAGGATGACCGCCTGGTAGCGGAGCAGCGCCTCCAGCGGGCAATTTTCCAGGACGACGTCAAAACTGTCGCCCCAGGTGCTGTCGGTTCGAACGCCCTTCTCGTAAACCCGGTGGTCGAATTTCCCTTCCCGCTCCATGGCGAACAATTCCTGGTGCGTGCGCCATGGAAACCGGCCGTCATGCCGCCACGGCAGGCGTTGGTTCGGCAAGTCGGCTTCCTGCCCCGGAAACGCGGCGTTGAAAAAATTGTCTATCATTTCCCCGGCGCGGGTATAGGGGACGCTGCCGCCGAAAACGCGATGATCCCGCGGCGTCCAGCCATGGTCATGTTCCAGCATCAAGGCCACGGGCACGCAGGGCGTCCCCCGGTCCGGATGCCGCTTGAAGACGAACCGGGAAAACTTTTTGGCGTTTCGTCCGAATTCCGATACCTGCCGCCGGCCGGAAGCGTCGCGGTAGTAGAGTTGGCTGGCCGGCGATTCGATGCCGTTGCAATACCGGCAGCCGGAGTAAAACGCGGCGATCCACTGCCGGAGCGAGAGCGACGGGGTGATGCCGCTCTTCAATGCGCCGGATTCGTCGAACCAGGTGATTTCCCGGTTGACGCCGCCCCAGGCGGAATAATATTCGAACCATTCCCGGCCGTATTGCCGCGCCGCGCCGCGGATGATGGCGGTGCGGACCTGATCGTTGGGCAGATCGCAGTTGCCTTCGGTAAAGAGCACGTCCGCGCCCCATTCGGCCGCATAATGATGCCACTGCTGATGCTGGCCGATCACCAGCTTGAACCGCCGTGAATCGAAACCGTTTTTCCGACAGTATTCCATGACCGCCAGATATTCGGGATTATGTTCGCAAAAGCTTTTCCGGAATAATTCAAAGGCTGCGTGCCTGGATATCGGGTGGCGGGGGAACGGGTAATCCGGCCCGGCATGCGGACAGAACGACTCAAGCGACACGCAGAGCAGGAACGGGCCTTGACGGTCCAGCAACCGTTTTTGAATCTCGCGCAGGCAAACGAGCCGGTCAATCCCCCCGTCCGGCGTTTGCGGCGCCAGGAAATAAAAATTCGCGGCGTAGGCGAACACCGCGAAGCCGCGCTCCAGCAGGGAAGCGGCAAACTCCGCATCCGGCGGCCGGTCGTGCAGGTTAAAGCCATTCACGCCGAAGGCGCAAATCCGCCGGAAATCTTCGTCGGGGATGCGCGGCAGAGGGGCGTTTTTCCCACGGGCGGCCTTTTGGGCGGCGCGGGATTCGACGCGAATCCACCGCGCCAGGTCTTCCCGCGATGCGAACAGCGAAAGCGCGTTATAGGCGGCCGTAAAATAGAACGGATCGTTGGAATTGTCGCGGTTCATCGTATTTCAGGTAAATTTTCCGCCTTTCCGGATTTCCAACAGCCGGAATTCCCATGGTCCCAGTTCCGGTTTCAAAACCATGCGGCCGGCATCATCGTATTCGAAGGGAAATGATTTTTCGTTCCAGATATCCCGCACCGCGGCGCGCCCGCGGTCAGCGCGTAGGCGGCGGGGTTCCAGACGTCAATCATGGCGCCGGGCAGACCCAGGCGCAAGCCTGCGCGTATGGCTTGCAGATCGGGATCGTGCACCCAATGCCGGAAGCCGCTGGCCAGCCCCAGCTTTTTTACCAGGGGCAGATGATCGCGCATGGCCGGCGCATCGGCGTTATGGGCGCGGCCCGGCCGGTCGCCGTCCACCTCGCCGCCCAATCCGTATTCGAACAACAGGATGCATCGGCCGCGCTTCTGATTGCGTTTCAGCATGATTGGTTGCCTTGCAATTGATGAATTTCATCCTTGGGCGATGGCCGGCACGCGGTATTCCAGGTCTGGAACAGGATTGCCGGCCGCGTCGGTGATCTCGAAAAACACGCGGGTCGCGCCGCGTTGGACGGCTTTGATGAAAACACTGTTCCAGCCTTGCCGGAGATTGATCCGCGCGGAATCCTGGCGGGGGCTGGACGGCCTTTGCCCGCCGCGCGGCGTGCCATGCCCGCCGTGCCGGAGGACTTCCTCGCCGTTCAGCCGGACAGCAATCGCATGGTCGCTGCCGACATGCAGGATTGCCTGCAACTCGCGCGGCGCATAAACCTCGGTGTAGGCATATGCCACCATCCAGTAGGGCTCGGGCGAGCCGGCAAGCGGCATGAAAGACAGCCAGTAAGTCTTATCGGTTTTCTTCCAACCTTTCAGCACACCCGGATATACTTCATGTTTCAGGTTGCAATCCGGCGCACCGGTCTCGTCAATGAATGCCGTTTCCATGCCTTTGAAGCCGTTGACGACATCCCCTTTTCTGGTGTCCGACTTGGTGTCAGCTTCCCTGCCGAAGGGGCCCAAAACCAGGAACGGGATCACTTCCAGGGATTCGTGTTTTACCTGGTTGCGGGCCTGTTCCAATTCCCAGGAAATCGCCTTTTCATGGGCGGCCGCGATGTTGCCGGCGGCGCGATCGGATTGGATGCCGGCCAGCATGGTTTCGAGGTCGCCGACGCGCCGCCATCCCGGCGTTTTCCGTAGCCGCTCTTCCTTGGCGCGCGCCTGGCGGAGCAGGTCTTCGGTCAGCCTGTCATTTTTTTCAATATCCTGCCGGATGATTTTCTCAGCCGCGGCGGGAACGATGGATTCCGCCGTGCGCAAGGCGGAACCGTCCGGCGGCCGTCCGGTTGGGATGGTGATTTTGAAAGTTTTGGCGTCAAACGGCTCCAGGCGGAATTTCCAGGCATCGTTTTCAAGCTGCACTGGCTTATCCTCGATCAGATCGTGGACAACCGTCCCGGGGTCGAATTCCAGCGTTACGTCGGTTGTCCACCAGGCGGGATTGGCGGCGTAGGCGTATTCCCCGCCCGGCGCGGACATGCTTGAGACCCAGATGTTTTTGTCCAGCCCGTTACCGGTCAGCCGGCGGTAAATGCCGTTGGGCAAGGTCCGATAGATGCGGGAAAACTCACGCAATTCCTGCAGACGTCCGGCGGATTGCGCCACGTCCATCCAGGTGTGCGGGATCCAGGCTGGATTGGATCGGATCATGGCGTTGATCCACATGTCCTTGAACAGGATCGGCCAGAGGTATCCCTGGCGGGAATAGGTGAATTTGAACATCCAGTCATGCTTGGTAAAGGCGAAACCGGAATGGTAAATGCCGCACCAGACATAGGCGCCGCCCCTGGCGTCATTGGCGAAGAAATCGTGCAGCGGTTCGCTGAGGTTGGCGTCGGACCATGTCCGCCAGGGCGACCAGAGCGGGCCATTGGCGCCCGGGGAGCGGTACATGTTACACAGTGAAATATTCGGCGAGTGCTTCAACGCGCGGAAATCGAGGCCGAACGCCTTGAACACTTCCTCGTGCGCGGCGGCATCGTTGTATTTTCCCTGCAATTGCACGCCCTGGCGCGTCGGGCCGGAAGACCAGTCGTAAAAAGGCTCGGCGTTGATGATATACAGCATCAAATCGGGGCGCGCCTGCACAATCTTGTCGCGAATCTTGCCGAACAAGGCGGTAATCCTGGCGCAACGCCAATCAATCCACTGCTCCCGGGCGTTGGCTGTAAGCCAGTCGTAACGTTTTTTAAAACGGGTTGGGTCATCGGCATCTCCCGGCACGTTGATGCCGGTTTCCTGCTCGAACAGCGCGATGGTATAATCCTCGTAGCCCCAATCCAGCGGATCGCCGGTTTCGCCGACCCAGGGGCAATGGATCATGGGTCCGGCGAACTGGCGGGAGAGCAGCAGGCAGATGCCCTGGTACGCCTGGTAATGCGCGTAAAGCTCCAGCAATTCGTCAATCACCGTCAGCAGGTCGTCCTGCGGCTGCGGGTGCATCCAGTTCAGCCAGGTATTGTCGCGGCCCCAGCCGCCGGGCCGTCCTTCGCGGCTGACCAGCGCCCAGGGTTTTTCGCCCCGGGCGATTTCCTCGACGGTCGGCATCCGGTGTTCCTTGGTGCAGCCAAACTGGATGTTGGAAATCAGTTTCATGCCATTGCGTTCGAACATGCGCAGCATGAGCGCGCCGTAGTCCAGGGCGCCGTCGCCGGACTGGTAGGTGTTCTGAGAATAAACAAAACGTTTGGTAGGGTAGAGCGTGGAGCCATACATGTAGTGTCCCATCAGGTACATGTTCTGGCCGGCAAACCGCATGAACTTGATCATGTTCTCCGTGGTGGCATGCCAATTCCGATAGAATTCGATATGGTTGTTCATGCCCAGGCTGAGGGCAAAAAGGTTGCCCAGCGGCCCGGTATAGAAATTGTTGGCCATGGTCTGGGGGCCGCGTTCGGAATGATAGCCGATCAAATGCCGGCCGCCCGGGAGGGTGTCGGCCTGGGGCTCCCGGATGCGCAGGGCCGGTAAATCGTTCAACACTTCGTAAAACGTGATGCGGCTGACCGCGGCCGGCGCTTCGGATGCCAGGTTCAGGAACGAAATGCAGGCCTGCTCCTCGTTGGGCCAGTATAACAAGTGGGTTTTGCGCATGGCGCCGGTATGCGTGGGATGCTCGCGCGGCGAGGTCAGGCCGGCATCGGCGCGCTGGAAACCGTATTCTTTGGCTTTCAGCGCGCCGGGAATGGTCGTGCCCGGCTCGAAAATCTGGATGCAGGTGGAGCGCGGCGCGTCATCGGGATATTCCACCTCCACCACGTGGGGAATGTACAGGGTTTTAATCCGGTATTTCCAGGTCATGTAATTGTAACGGGTATTGTCCGCGAAGGTGCGGTACCGGCCGATGGGGCTGTTGGTCACCGTAGTTTCAATGACATCATCGCCGCGGAAGGCCAGAAAATCGCCCGGCGCCGGGTCGGCGCCGCAATCAATCGAGCCGACTTCCTTCAATTCCATGCCATCGGTGAAATTAGTTCCCTGCACCAAAACCTGCGGAATTTCGCCGACGACCGCAATCTCGAAAATCCGCGTATAAATCATTTCCCCGGATGAATCGCCGAGGTTGAAACGCAACTGGTAGGCGCCCGGCGGCAGTCCCGGATGGGAAAGCGCGCCGGCCAGGTCCAGCTTGCCATCCGGCGTGAGTTTGATACCGGTTTCCGGCTGGATTACCCGGCGCGCATTTTCGTCGAACAGATCGTATTTCAACTGCAGGCGGGCGGAATCTTCCGCCAGCCCGGCGGCGTTCATGATCCGGATGTCCAAAGCGATGGGCATTTCCGATTCGAATATGGGATCACTGGTTTTTTGCGGGGTAACGCGGATCGGCTCGTCGTAAGGAGGGTTAATTGGAATGCCGTAAGTCCAGAAGTACTTCACCGCGCGCACTGCCGGCAATGCTTCCAGCGCGGTTGCCGGCTGGTCCCAGCCGTCCGGCGGATTATAGCCGCCGCGCCAGGAGGCGTCCGTAACCAGGTCGAAAATACTGCCATTCGCGCCATAGACCATGCCCTGCGCCACCAGGCTGACCACGCTCCCCGGGATGGAGTGGCCGCGCAGGACAAAACTGTTCGACCCCGGCCGCAGGCAGGCAGCAATATCCACCGTCCGGTATCCCTGCACGCGCGCCGGCGCCGGGGCCAGCGCTTCTTTTCCGTTCACGCAGACGGAGTAACCCTCGATGCCCGCGGGAAACACGGTAATGCGCGCGGCGCGTACGGGTGCGGAGAGCGTAAAATCCTTTCTGAAGCCGATGGGAACCGGCGGCTGTTTTTTATCAGGCCGGACGGAGGCCGCGGCCTGGATGGCGGCCGCCCGCCCGGTGCAGTAATTGGTGTTCATGGCCGATTCCGCCCAGCGTTCGGCCGTGGTTGGAATCTGCGCCGCGCCCGACAGGGCGGCGGCGCAGATCAGCGCTGTCAGCGGATGTAGTAACCATGCGGCGTTATCGGCGCCGGCAATTGGATGCTTGGCAAGTCGGTTTGTTTGCATGCGTTTTCCCATAGTTTGTAGTTTTAACCTCTTCCGGTAAAGTCAAAACCGATTAATTTTTCAAACGTTTTTCCTGGAGACGGGACGCCCTCGTCCCGCCCGCTGCTTCCCGGGGTGGGGGCGCATTTATCCCGCCTGAAGCGGGATCGGCTTCAAATAGCGGCGGTTCGCCGATCGCTGCCGCCAGGCGGTAACGCAGGTCATACATCGGCGCGCCCTGTTTGAAATTATAGCCCTTGAAAATCTGGAACTTGAACCAGGCGCCCTGTTTCCGGATAATTTTAAACAGCATGCGGTTCCAGCCGGCCTCGGTTACGAAGGTGATGTTGCCATATCCATTGAAAAGATAAGGCTTTTTATTCAGGGGATTGCCGGTGTAGCACCGGTCGTTGACAAAGCACATGATTCCGGCAAGGTTGCCGGCCTTCCAGCGGAAATGCGCCTGGCGGGCTTCCGGCGCGTAAAATTCGCCGTAAATGTAGGCCACAGTCCAGTAATCGTCCGTGGCATATGGCAGGTCCAGACGCTCGGTCATCACGCCGGGCTGCCAGCGGCAGGGCTGGCCTTGAAATCCGGCGTATTCGGCCTGCAGATCGGGCCTGAACCCGGCCAGATCGAAACGTTGCGGGACGGCTTCGGCGCTGGCGCGGAATTCCTGCAGGAACGGTGTGGTCAGGTAGGCCGCGGGGTCGCGGGCGGGCCGCCCCTCGCTGGTCGCATCCGTCTGGCGCTCATCGCCGAACGGACCCAGGATCAAAAGCGGGATGGCGTTCAGGGCATTGTTGACCACCTGCTCGCGCAACAGGTGGAATTGCCACGAGGCCGCGCCTTCGAGGGCGCGCAGCATATCGCCGCCCTGTAGCTGGGTTTCAATTTCCAGCGTGCGTTTTTCAAGTATTTCAACATCATGCCAGCCGGGCAGCAATCGCAAATCATCCTGCCGTGCATGGGCGGATGCCAGCAATTGGCGGGCATGTTGCATGGGCGCGGCGTAGGTAGCCGCCGCGGAGGCTTCCGCGTCCGGCCGGGTTGCCGCGGCGCGGATTGCGGAAACAGGGCGGGAGTTGTCCGCGGCGGCCGGCGGCAGGCCGGCGGCCGCTGCCATGACTGCCAGGATGCAGCCAGCAAGCGAAGTGTTGATGAATTTGCGCTTCATGTCGGTATCACCTTGAACGGGAACTCACGCTGTCGCGTTCCACCAACACTGCCGGCACCTTGACCTCTACGGCGTTGTCTTCCGGCTGCGCGATGCGCCGGATGATGCCTTCCGCCGCCCGGCGGCCGATCGCCTCGATCGGTTGTTGCATGGACGTCAGGGAGGGCAAAAGGTAGGCGCCGATTTCATCGCCGGCAAAACCGGTCAGCGAAACGTCGTCGGGAATGCGCCGTCCGTTTTCCCGCAGGGCACGCATGGCGCCGATGGCGATATAGTCGTTGGCGCAGACCACAGCCGTGATTTGCTTGAAAGGTTTGGCGCGCTGCCACTGCATCACGGCCTGGTAACCGGCCGCCATGCCGTAACCGGGAATGGGCGGCGGCATTTTATCCGCGCCCAGTCCCGCGTCCCGCATGGCGGCAATAAAGCCCCGGCGCCGTTCGCGGGCGGTGAACAAGGCATCGCCCGGCCCGGCGAAGACAATGCGGCGATGACCGCGTGCGATTACGTAGCGGGTGATGGCGCGCAGGCCGGCGAAATCGTCCGTGCATACCGACAAAGCATCGGGCGTCAGCGGCGGGGCGTCAATAAAGGCCAGCGGCACATGTTCGGCGGCCAGACGTTGCAAAATGCCGCGCCGGATATTCGCGGCGATAATGATGCCGTCCACCCGCCGCGCCAGCAGGCATTCGAAGTCGGGCCACGCGAGTTCCGGCGAGCCGCCATCCGCCTTGCGGGGGGCGGCGTTGGCGAGAATCAGAACGTGATATCCCGCGGCATGCGCCGCCGCCTGGGCGCCGATCAACAAGCGCGCGTGATAGGCGTAGCCGCTGGCGGGAATGACGACCGCCAGGCTGCGGCTGCGCCGGCCGCGCAGCACGGCGGCGCTATAGTTGGGCCGGTAACCCAGGCGCCGGCAAGCCTGCATCACCGCGGCGCGCTTGCCGGCCGCCACGTTCGCGGAACCGGACAACACCCGGCTGACAGTCATGGGCGAGCATCCCGCCGCGCGCGCCACGTCCACGGTGGTCGGCGGCTTCTGGTCATGGCGATGTTTATGGTTCACTGTTTGTTAACGTTACCATGATTTTGCCCGGCGTCAAGCTTTATTTGTCGGCGCCGCTGACGAAGGGCGCGGCAGATATTATCGTCCGCGTCAATATCGCGAACATTTCTTATTGCGATTTTCCGGGATTGCCCTAAACTCTAAAAAATAAATCCAGGAAAAGCGATGTTATGCAAGGAGCGCATAAGATGAAATGACCGCAAGTTACGTGCATGGCGGTGATGCTGGTCGCGCTGGCGGCGCCGGCCGGGGGCGGCGAGGATTATGTTCTGAAGCGGCCAGCCGGCAATGAATGCGGTCGCAGGCAATTATGCAGCCAAAAGAAATCATTGTGAACGACCGGATGCAGCGGGGCTATCGCTACCGGTTGACCGCACCCTGCGGCCGCGGCTGCCATCCGGATTTCTCGCCCGACCTCATGCCCCGGCAGATGCTGGCAATGGGGGTCTTCGGCGGGAAGTACATGGCCGATTGCCGCCGGGAGTTTCCCGCATCGTGGTTTGCCGGCGCCAGGCTGTCGCCGGCGCGTACAAGTTAATTGTTCTGGTGTTCAATATTGTTCCCTGGATTGCGCTGATCATCGTGAATTAGGGGGCAAAAGGAGGAAGACGGCAAAGGGTTCATGGCAATGCCGATGGGCTGAGGGGGCATGGATATTGCTAGAGTAAAACGCTGGTTGGTGCAATCGGCGGATATTCCGCTGGAGGTGGTGATCCTGCTGCTCGGCGGGTTGGCCATGTTGCTTGCCGGGATACTGCTTTTTCCGGTTGCTGGCGGCTGGTTGCCATTCTATCAAAACGGTTTGCATGGATTACTGCTGGTCTTTTTCTCACTCCAGGTGCTTACATTGGGAAAAACACCTTTCGGCGATATGCGCCGATCTAAATTATTGGTTGCCGCCGGCTTGATGATTGCCGCCGCTGGCATGACCGCCTGTTTCATCCCGACGTTCACGCGACTCCCGCGCATCCTCCTGTTTCTTTGTTTCGGACCGGGCGGCTTGTTCCTGCTGGCGCGGATGTGCCTGGTCCAAGACAAGTTTCGCCTCTGGGTTAAATACGGCGGTATTTTTCACCATCTGATTTTAGGATGCGCGCTGGCCTATGGGTGCTCCATCCTGGTCGCCAGCCTTGTTTGGCCGGTTAGCCTCTCCTCCACTCCCGCCATGGCGGCGGCGGTGTTGGTTTATGGGGCGGCGAGCGTCTATCTTGCCGGTGTGCTTCGCCAAATTTACATTTTGCATCCGCCGGCCGGCAGCCGCCATGAAGACGAGGCCGGCTTGGACTTGGATCAAAGCATGCTGTTGCTGATGGGCGTCTTCATGCTGCTGCTCGGCGCGCTGCTGGTCCCGGTTAACCTCGGCCGGCTGCCTTTTTCGGGGAGCGCGCAACTTGGGCTGTTGATGGTTATGTTTGCGGTCCAGATGCTTGCTTCGGGAGGCACCCCGATCGGGCCCTATCCCCGCACAGGGGTGATGATCCTGCTGGGGCTCTTGTGCGCGGCGTTAGGAATCATCGCCTGCATCATCCCCGCCATCCTGGTCCCGGCGTTGACGTTGCTGGTGGGAGTGCTCAACATCCTCGGCGGCGTCGTTACCCTGGTGAAAATCTGCCGGCCGCTCCGGCGGCAAGCGGATGCGCCGCCTGGGGCCGTGCCTCCGGTGCTGAAGAAACTCTTCCGCGCACAACTGACGATGAGTCTTCTGACGATTATGTTCGGGGCATCCATGCTTGTTCCCCGCCTGATTCCGGGATTGATCATCGGCGCGATCCTGGCGGCCGATGGCGGCGTTCTTTTGTATCTGCTGCATCTGCTGATTGTGCTGAATAAAATTAATGTCGGAAGCCGGCGTTGAACGTGTTGCAATGTGGTTGATCATGAAAGGGATGCCAGGCATGAAAGATTATTACCAAAACAAGGTCGCCGTCATTACGGGCGGGGCATCGGGAATCGGGCTGGCATTGGGCGAAACGCTGCTGGCATACGGCGCCAGGACAGTCATCCTGGCGGATCTCAACGCCGATAAGCTGAACAAGGAAGGCGAACGTTTGCAAGCGGGCTACCCCGGCAAGGTGTTTGTCATCCAAGCCGATGTGACCAGGCAGGAAAACGTGGCGGCCATGATCAGCCAGGCCGCCGCGTATGGCGCCGGACAGATACATTTCCTTTTCAACAATGCCGGCCTGGGTTTGACCAAGCCCTTCGACGCAACCACCGACGCCGATTGGAAATTCGCCTTTGACGTGAATTTTTATGGCGCACTGCACGGGATCCGGGCGGTATTGCCGATCATGCGGGCGCAGGGCGGCGGGCATATCGCCAACACCGCCTCCGGCATCGGTTTTGTTCCCATGCCCTTTCAAAGCATGTATAGCGCCACCAAGTCCGCGCTGATCGGGCTGACCGGCTCGCTCCGTTACGAGTTGTGGGATGAAAACATACGCCTTTCCGCCGTCATTCCCGGGACTGTCGCCACGCCGATCTGGGCCGGCCGGGCGCCGAAGTCTGCTATCACTCCAGCCGAATCGGCGCGCGGCATTCTCAAGGGCGTGGCCGCGAACGAGCGCGTTGTCTTCGTCACCGATGACGACCGCGGCGGGGCCATCAGTTCGACCAATCCGGAAGTCGCCCGGGAATTCGACGAATTCCTGTTAAACGTCGCGCGGCAAAGGAAACGCGGGGAAATCGGTTTATAAGGTAAAACCTTGGGGTTGGTTTGATGAATCAGCGTTCTATCATAAAGTTGGGCGTCCAGTTCGCCGCCGTATGTTTCGGCATCCTCGGAGCGACATGGGTCTATCTCGGCTGTATATTTGCCTTCAAGGGCATCCGCGATTCCAACATGTTTTTGATGTTCTACATGACGCCCATGTTCATCCTGCTCGGCGCGATTGTGCTTGCCGTGGCCTGGCAAGCCCTCCGGCATTTCGGGCCGGGGGCAATCCGGTACGTTGTGGGGCTCGGCGCCTTCATGTTGTACAGTCAAATGGTCGTGTGGCTGCGCCCGTTTCAGGATGCAACCTGGGAGTTGAAGATGCGCTTGCACCACGCCGCCACCTTCCTGATTCCCCTGCTGACCGCCTACCTGTTATACCGGGTGCTGAGCCGGAAACTGATCGAAATTACATCCGCGCCCTGAGCTATTGCGAGCAGAAGGTGTTTCAATGGAATCGCTTGTCGAGACACCCCCCTTAAGCCCCTCGCTTTTTATGAGCCGTTGGCCACCGGACTGGCAGGCGTGCTGTCTTGAAGGATGGTTTGGCGTCAGCCACATCCGGGGCCCGCTCTCCCTCAATCCGATACGCCGTTATCGATGGCGAACCGGATCAGATCGCTGAGGTTCGCCAGGTTCAATTTCTGCATGAGTCGGGCTTTATAGGTGCTGACTGTTTTTTCGCTCAGATCGAGTTTGGCCGCTATTTCATTGGAGTGCAGGCCCTGGCTCAAATGGGTCAGAACTTCAAACTCCCTTTTGGATAACGAGTCCAGCCGGGATGGTTTGCGGCCGCCGGCATGAATGTCCTGGCAGTGTTCAAACTGACGGCGTAGTCCTTCGCGGAACATAGCGTGGTCGTCGACGATCATCAACTTTATCATGGGTATGCAAGTTCCTTTTGAGCGGGGGGTGCGGGGGTCTGGATGGGAAGGATAGCGGTCAAGATGGCGCCCTGGTTCCGGGATGAATTAATGAGCAGGCGGCCGCCCAGCCGGTTTAGCCTTTCCCGCATGCCGCGCAGGCCGATGCCGTGTTCCAGGGCCCGGCCGGTAGTGTCGAATCCTTTGCCATTGTCCCGGATGCGCAGCGATGCCTGGCGGCCGCTGGTGCGAAAAGTGACGGTAATCCGGCTGGGCTTGGCATGGCGGATGGCGTTGGCAAGGGCTTCGGTGCCGGGGGATTATGATGGAGACGGCAAGGCCGATCCGGCGGCTTATATTCCCAGCAATGGTGTCTGGCGTGTCTGGCAATCCGGCAATGGCTATACCTTGCTGGAAGCGCCGCTGCAATAAACCTGTATCCGGCATCCTGGTGTAGTCCAAGCGCTCTCCGCCGTCAAGACTGGCGGCGGAGAGACTTGTGGCGCGCGCGCCGCCGAGAAGCCCCATATCCTTGCCGCGCCGGGAATAACCGGCAGATTCCTGGCCGGCATTCGTGCTTGACGGAATGCGCGCATTTCCTTAATCTGGCTGCGCTGGATTGATGTGTTGGCGTATCCGTTTCAGAACATGCCGACCTTGAAAAAATTTACAGGGGCTGGCCGCTGGTCCCGGGTGGCGCTGTGCGCCGGGGCGCTGGCCCTGTTCCCGGCGGCCGATCTGCCGGCCGCCCCGGCGCCTGCCGCGGATGATGCGCCGGCGCAAAAGTCGGTGCTGAGCCCTGAAAAAGCCGGCAAGGCCGAGGGCGCCGCCGCCGATTATGCGCGCAAAGCGGTGATCTGCGAATGGCTGGCGGGCAAACATGCCGCCAACCCGGATGCGTCTTATGCCGCATTACAGGAGCTTTCCCAGGCTGCCGCGGAGCAGAAATGGCGCGTCTGGCAGGCGCATCATTTTGACGATGCCGACTTGCTGAAACAAGCCGAGACGGCGTGCAAACCGCTGGCGAAACAGGTTGGCGAGCGGGAAAAAGCCCTGAAGGCCGCCGGGCTGCCGCGCCCGGACCTCAAGGCGCTGGCCGCCGCGTGCGAGGGCAACCCCGACCGGGCAGGACAGATCGCCGATAGCGAACGCGCGGCGATGAATTGCGCGCGGCAGTCCCATGTCCACGCCTTCCATGCCGAGCGCCGGATAGACAGCCAGCAGCCGTATCATGCGGCGATGGCGGAGGGATACGCCGCCCTGGCCTGGCAGCATTGGCAGGTCTGGCGGGCATGTCACCTTAACGATATTGACACCATGGTTAAGGCGCAGGCCAATGTCCGCATCCTGCAGCAACGGCTGGACAACCGCCGGCAGGGCGGCCAGCCCCAGGCGGTCCGGCGGCTGGATTCCGGGTTGATCACAGCCAGCGAAACACTGGCCGTCAACCACGGCATGCTGGCGGTCAAATGCGGTCAAATGGCGGTGCAGGCGGACGGTGAGTTGAAAAAAATTTACCTGAACCTGGCCGAAAACTACCGCGACTCATCGCAATTGCGCCGCAAGATCGCCAATGCCGCCGCCGGCATGGACGAACGCGCCGCGGCCGCCTTGAAAATTAAAATTTTGAAGCTGCGCGACGCCCGCAAGCTGTTATGGGAAAGCGAAGAAAAAGCGCTGGATGAGCTGAAGACCGATCCGGAACAGGCGGAATTACGCCATAAAATCGCCGAGTTCAAACGCGAATACCAGGCGTTGCGCAAACAGGTCGAGAATCTCAAGGACTTGGATTAAACCTATATCCGTCATTTGAATTCCGCCGGAATTTATTCCATCAATGATGCCTGGGCCCGCAATAGGTCGTGCAAGGTAAAGACGCCGATGAGCGGTCCGCCGGTCTTTTCCGTTACCAGGAACAAGCCGGTATTGGATTGGATCAGCGCGGGTTCCACTTCCTGGAGCGTCTGCCGCGCTTCGAAAACCAGCGGCGGCTCCAAAACCGGCGCGGCGCCGGTTTTCAGGGCATGTTGAATGTTTTCCCGGGTGGCTATGCCCTTGAGTTCGCCGCCGATGACCGCCGGGAAACAGCGGTAAGGATGGCGTTTGAGAACGGCGCGCAGGTGGTCCGGCGCCAGATCGGTAATGACGGCGGGTTGCCTCCTGGCGAAAACCGACAGCGGCATGGCATGCCACGCGGCAATGTTGCGCGGCGGGATGATCTTGCGGATTTCGTGGCCATCCTGCGCGAGGATGGCATCGTAAAAATTCTGGCGGCCGGCCAGCCGGCCGACAAGCTGGCTGAGCAGCGTGCCGAGCATCAGCGCGGGGACCATGCCGAACTGGTGGGTCATTTCGAAAATCATCAGGATGGAGGTGATCGGCGCGCGGACTACCGCGCCGAAACAGGCGCTCATGCCGACGGCCGCCAGCACAAAATGGTCGGCCGGCGCCAGCGGCAGCCAGATATCCGCCAGACCGGCGGTGAAGAATCCGCACATCGCGCCAATGAAAAGCGTGGGCGAAAAAATGCCGCCGCAGCCGCCCGTCCCGTAACTGGCGATGGTGGCCGCCAGCTTGGCGCCCGCCAGCGCCAGGGCCAGTTTCCAGCCGATGCCGTGCCGGAGCGCTTCGGACAAATCCTCGTAACCCAGCCCGAAAACACCCAGGCGCCCCGTCAATAGGAAAACGCCGCCGCCCAACACCCAAACCGCCAGCGCGCCGCAGCATGGCTGCAGCCAGGCGGGCACAGACCCCGCATGCCGCATGCGCAGCCGCAGGTGCAGCGTCAGCCGTTGAAAGGCCACGCCGGCCAGGGCGGCGAATAAGGCGGCCAGCGGCACGACGGTATAAACGTTCCAGGAGACGGCGTCAACCGAAGGCATGAAAAAGGAAGGCTGGCGGCCGATCAGGGCATGGACAATAAAAGCTCCTACGACGGCCGCCAGGGTAACACCGCCGATGACCCGGTTGCCCAGGTCACTCAGGATTTCTTCGAGAATGAAACTGATGGCGGCCAGCGGAGTATTGAAGGCGGCGGCGAGCCCCGCTGCCGCGCCCGTGGCGGCCGCCTGCCGCCTGAGCCGGCGGTTTATGCCCAGCC
>JAXGSX010000037.1:0-17618 GCA_040775225.1 Kiritimatiellia bacterium
GGCCCCAATTGCATTGAAGTGCAGAAAGGGCTCGATGGCATCATGGCCGAGGGACGCCTGGCCGGGCTGGCGCAATATGCGCATATCTGCCTGGCCAAGCCGGTGATGATTCTGACTTATGGCTGCCCGCTTGATCGTTTTGAGGCGGTATTGAAATACTGCCTGAAGTACGGCGCGTTTCCGGATGTGCGCGATCACCTGACCATGCGGCCCCGCGCGCGCCTGAGCGCGCCGGAACAGGACCTTTACGACCGGTACCTGCCCCTGCTCGAACTTCTGCGCGGGCGGCGCTGGGTATTGCGCGCGCACGCCTTGAAACTGCCGGAAGGATATGACGGCAATATCTTCCTGGACCGGCATGGGCGCCATGTCGTCACCGCCTTCCCCGCGGCCGCCCTGGGAGTTGATCGCCGCAATTGGATCGCCCGCATAATCACCGTGCGTCTGCCGCCGGGCCTTCGTCCGCGGCGCGCGGTCTGGCGCAATACTTCCGCAAAATTCCGCCAATTCCTGCCGGTCAAACCAGCAGGGGGACAATCCTGGCAGATTGCATTGCCGGGATATGCCGACGCCTCCGTCTTGGTTCTGGAAAAATAGTGCGCCGGACGCAGAAAGGATGCAAAATGGAAAAAAATCATGAATTGTCCGCCAATGCGGGATGTAAATTACGCGAAATGGTGATTGCCGCGCTCAGCTGCGCCTGGACGGCCGGCGCCGCCGCGCCGGACCTGGTGCCCATGCCCAAGGAGTATCAGCCGACCGGGGCGGAGTTCCTGATTTCCGGTGTGGCCATCTTCACCGCCCCCAACGACCGCCAGTGCGCCATCGGCGCCGAAGATGTGGCCGCGCGCGCGCGGGAACTGGGCGGCGCGCCGGGCGCCATTGCAGCGGCCGGGGACACGGCCCGGCCGGGGATTTACATCCTGACCGCCGCCGGCGCGCCGGCGCAAGCCCTGATCGGGGAATTATCCCTGGCAGTCACGCCGGACAATCCCGGGACGCAGGGCTATGTTATTCATCCGGCGGGCGAGCGCCTGGTGGTTATCGGCAGCGATTCCATCGGCGCCTTGTATGGCGCCATGACCCTGCGGCAGATGCTGCGGCGCGGCGGCGCGTCGCCGGATGGAGCGGCGGCGGCGCATGCCGGACCGGGTTCCCCGGCGCGGGTGGTGGCGGACGCGGCGCGGGTGTATGACAAGCCGGATTACAAGTATCGTGCCGGGATGTCGGTCTGGCGCGGCCTGGGTTACTGGGCCGAAGGCGCAGCCGACCCCCTGGCCGCCTACAAGGCCGGCATTGACTGGTTGATGCGTTTTAAAATCAACCTGCTGACCGATTATCCCGTGTCCATCCGGACGGATGCGCGCGAGGTGGATGATAAGCAGCGCGCCTTCCTGCGCGCAGTCAACGACTATGCCGCGGAACGCGGACTGTATCCGATCCTGTGGCGCTGGACCAGCATCGGCCAGTGTCCGGCGGATACCGATCGCCCGGAATTCAACGGGTGGGACTGCGTGGCGGTGAAAATGCCGACCGGCGATTTTTACTTCTGCTGGAGCCGCGACGACCTGGCCCGCGAAATGATCGAGCGCAATGTCCAGCTCTTCAGGGATTGCGGGTTTAAAATACTGGCGCTGCATCCCGTGGATGGCGGCGGCATCCATGACCCGGAAACCTGGAGCCGGCGCTGCCGCGCCTGCCGGCAGCGGTTCGGCGATGAACGCTGGCGCGCCAGCGTCCATCAATTCAATCTCTGGTCGGAAATCCTGCGCGAGTCGGCGCCGGACGCTGTCTTCAGCGTATGCATTTACCCCTACGCGGCGGAATACGCCGATCGCCGGCAGTTCGCCGGCGTGCCGGAGGAGGTCTGGCTGAAAAACAGCGTGGATTACTGGCGGCATGTCCATGAAGGCATCGCGCCGGATATTCTTCCGCAGACCTGGATTGCCCGGCCCGATAACATGGCGGTTTACCGCCGGATTTTCCAAGACCGGCCGGTATTTATTTACGCCCATAGCTTCGTGCCGGCCGGTTATTTCGGCGCCTGGCATCGCAATAACGGGACGGATTACACCGGCCATGCCGGGGACATGTTTTACCTGGCCGCCGGCTTTGACGTCTACGCCAGGTGGATGAACGTGATCTGTTCCGGCGAATACGCCTGGAACACCCGGGCGCCCGGGCATGGCGCGTTCCAGGGATGTTATTACGACATGGAACAGGATCATGCGCAGCCGCGGGTGATTTTTGACGAATGGGTCCCGCGCGCCTGCCGCGCCTTCTTCGGGCCGGAACTGGGCGCGCGCCTCGCCCCGGTTTACCAGGCCGGCGTGCTGAACAGCTACATCATGAATCCGCCGCTGGCATTGGCCCTGGCCAACAAGCAGCGCCGGCGCCCATTGGCGGCGGTGGACCCCATGGACCCGGATGCGGCGCCCAAGCGCGCCATGCCGGATATAGTTGACAGCGCCGCGTTGATGGCAAGCCAGATCAAGGCCACGGCGACAGCCTGGCAGGCGCTGCAGGACGCGCGGCAGTTTGCCGACAGCCTGGACCAGTACCGCCGACGCACTTTCATGTATTTTTACAAGCGCATGCCGCTGTGGCATATGATTGCCCGCGCGCGCTATGCCATGTATCGCGCCGGTGAATTGACGGCGGCGGGCGACCGCGATGCGGCCGTCAAGGCAATCCAGGAAGGCCTGGCCTGGTTTGCCGCGGACCGCGCCGCGGCGGATAAAATACTGGCCGCAACCGCCGGCGAGCCCGACTTGTCCCGGGGCGGCAACCCGCTGGGCCGGCGCGGCGACGTCAAGCCCGCGCCGGATGAGCTGGAAAAAATGCTGCGCGACCGGTTGGCGGGATTGACGCTGGTATTGCAGCCGCGCAAGCCGGCCGGCCGGGTGCGGATCGGCATCCACGCGGGTTATGGAGACGAAATCACGCGCGATTTCTTCGGGCAGTTTACCAATGCCGCCGCGGAAATCATAGAGTCGCTCAGCCTGGCCGTGCTGGATCAATATGACAGCGTTTTGATCATGCAGAGCCGGTAGATTGACCGCGATGATTTCTTAAATACACTGCCCCGCTATGTCCGCGAAGGCGGCCGGGGCGTTCTGTTCCAGCATGACCTGTGCGGCATGCCCCGTGCGCCGTTCGGCCAGGTTACTCCGTTCCCGGAGATTGTCGTCAAGGCGGCTGAAAAAGTGGATGCGTTCAACTTGCGCGCGGTTGCAGCTCATCCGGCCTTGCCCGGCCTGAAAGCCGGGGATATCCGGGAACATATGTATTACGACCACCTGGCGCTTGAAATCGGACCGGCGGCCCGGGTCCTGCTGGAAGACGAAGCCGGCCGGCCGGTGGTGGCGGCTGCGGAAGTCGGGTTGGGCAAGGTGATTTTTGACGGCAACGTCAACATGCCTGACGGCATGAATGTGCAGCGCAAGGGGCGCCTGGATGATTACATCAACGGCGCGCTCATGCGCGGCGCGGTGGAATGGTTTACCGGCGTCGAATTGCGTTGAAGACGGCCATGTTGAAACGCATGATATTTTATTCGGCAATCCTGCTGTTGACGGGTGCGCCGGCGCTGCCCGGGGCAACGCCGGGGCAGGCGGCCAGGGTGGGCGTGGTGGCTTCCTGGCGCTTCGACCAGGAAGAACGCCAGCAGCATTACCAGCATCGCGTCTGGCTGGGATTGCTGGGGCAGACCAGGATGTTTGTCACGGAAACGATTGACGACGGTGTTTTGGATGACGCCGGCAGGTTACAGCAATACCGCGCGGTGGTCATCCCGTCCACGCGGACGGTGCTGGACTCCAACCAGTTCGCCAATCTCCGCGCTTACGTCCGGGCCGGCGGCAAACTGGTGCGGGACGGCCATGCGGCAAATCTGCCGGGCCGGCTTGCCGGCGAACTTTATCGGGTGGATAAAAATCCCGCGGCCCGCAGCCTGCCACTGAAGTTCTGGAACGACATTGCCGGCGCGCAAGCGGATGGGCCGATTGCAATAGATGAAATAAAATTCATGGACCGCGCCGACGTGTTGGCGGAATTGATGCCGCGGGGATGGTGGAGTTTGAAGGCCAGGTGCATTGACGATAACGACTGGATGCGCCAGGCGACGGGTTACCGGGTTGCTGACGCGGCCATCCTGGCCATGGCGCTCCCGGATGGCGCTTCCGGCGATGCGGCATCCGGGGGGCACCGTCCGGTGATTACCCTCAATCAACACGGCGACGGTGCGTGTTTGAGTTGCGGGATCAACGTCCGCGCCGCCAGCGTGCACAGTCCGTTGAACGTTTATCGCGATTTCCTGGCCAACATCAGGTTCTGGATGGCGGAGTGATCCGGGATATCAAGGTCAAGCCGGCGTCACTCGCTGTAAACATGGGGGATGGATCAAGCAACCGGCTGTTTTAACCGCTTAATCCAATTTCAAAATTCGCCGCTGTTCATAATGCTAAAATAGATTGTATATTACGCGGGTTTGCGTTAAAAAAATGCAAATCGGGGCGCCGGAGGGCGGGACGCATAGAGCCGCCGGCCGCGGCGAACCGCCCCATGGAAAGGAGCACATGCAGCTTTGCGTATTAGCCAGCGGCAGCTCGGGCAATTGCATCTATGTCCGGGCCGGCGCCACGCAGATATTGATTGATGCGGGGTTGAGCGGACGCGAAACGGAGCGGCGGCTGGAGCAGATCGGCGTGCAATCCGGTGAAATCCAGGCCATTTGCCTGACGCACGAGCATAGCGACCATGTTGCCGGCCTGCCGGTGTTATATTCGCGGCATCACATGGCGTTATACGCCAACCGCGGCACGGTGGATGCCCTGCAACGCGATGAACGCCGCGGCGGGCTGGCTTGGAACGTTTTCACCACCGGCGCGCCGTTCCGCATCGGCGACTTGCAGATTGAGCCGTTTGCCGTATCCCATGACGCCTACGAACCGGTGGGCTTTATCCTGACCGGCGGCGGCGCGCGCGCGGGCGTGGTGACGGATATCGGTGTCAGCACGCACCTGGTGCGGGAGCGACTGCGCGGCTGCCGGGTGGTGGTGCTGGAGTCGAATCACGACGAGGAAATGCTGTCCGATGCCCGGCGCCCGGAGTACCTGAAGCAGCGCATCCGGGGCCGGCAGGGCCACCTTTCCAACCGGCATGCCGCTGAAATGCTGGCAGAAATCGCCGGGGCCGGACTGGAACAGGTGTTCCTGGCGCATATCAGCGCCGATTGCAATCTCCCGGAATTGGCCGCGCACACGGTGGGAGGCATTCTGGCGGAACACGGATTGGGGCAAGTGCGCATCAACATGACTTTCGCCGACCGGGTCAGCGAGGTATGGCGCGCAAATGCTCCCGCCGGATCAGCGCCAGCAGTCCCAGCCATAACCCCAGCCATAGCAATTGCCCCGGCCAGCGATGCAATGTAAGGCCGATGGGAATGAACACGCCGGCGAACGGGTAAAGCAGCCAGCGGGTGGCATATCCGTGGGTGATGACGTCCATGCCGATGTGCAGCAGCGCGCCCCAGGCGATCCGCGGCCGACGCCACAGGAGCAGGAGCAGCAGGGGCAGGTTAAAGGCCAGGGAATGCGACCAGCGGTAGGCGTAGCGCCAGCCGCTCAGCCGCCCGGCCAGCGCCAGGATATCCGGCAGGATGCCGATCAGGGCCGCCAGCAGGAGTTGGGCGCGACGGCGTTCGCCCAGCCGGTGGGCCAGCCAGGCGGCGGAGATGGTGTGGAACGCCAGGTCCATGGGTTTACAGATTATGCTTATTACGCGCGTGGTGAATTCCGTTTTGATTGACGGGAGGCGGTTGAGCGATTATTCTAACTTGCAATTAAGGCGGCGGCAATTAGAAAGCGCGGCCGCGCCTTGCGCGCTTGCCCCGCGTGCTGCCGTAGCACGGTAGAGGAATAACACTATGCCCAAACTGTCCGCCAGGCAGTGGATGCTGATTATCGGGATTTTTCTGTTGCTGATGGCGCCGCCCCTGGCATGGAAGCGCTACCGCGGCAGCGCCCGCATGATCCGGGCGGTGCGTGCCGGGGACACGGCGCGGGTGGAAAAACTGCTGATGGCGCGCCCGGAACTGCTGAACGCCCGCGACGACCGCCATCGCGCCGGCGCCGTACAATGGGCGGTGGTGGCCAATCAGCCGGCAATCCTGGAGTTGCTCATCGAGCGCGGCGCAGATTTGGATGCCGGCGACCGGCACGGGATGACGGCCCTGCATTCGGCCGCGATTTTCAACCGCGCCGACATGGTCCGGCGGCTGCTCGCGCGGGGCGCCGATCCCTACGCTATGGGCCTGGGCTATGGCGCCATCCGGCTGACGCCGCTGCACAAGGCGGCGGAAGCCGGCTCGCTGGAGGCGGCGGCGGCCTTGCTGGATGACGGTGTGGATGTGAATGTCCTGACGGAAGGCGCGAACCGGGTGACGCCCTTGCATATTGCCGCGGCCCGCGGCCATCAGGGAATCATCCGGTTGCTGGCCGAGCGCGGCGCGCGGATGAATCTCCGCGATGTCACCGGCGCCACGCCGCTGCGCTGGGCCATGCGTATGGAGAAAGATGATACCGCCGCGCTCCTGCGCCTGCTGGGCGGGCGGGAGTGATGCTGGAGGAAGGGGCAGAGGCACAGAGGGGTAAAAGTTGGCCGAGTTTAGCATGCTTCCCATCCAAGCAATCCGCGCGGAATTGGTTCAAGCCTGTGCCGGACATAACCGGGTCATCGTAACCGCGCCCACCGGGTCGGGCAAATCCACACGGGTTCCCGGGTTCCTGGCCGATGAGGTCCTGCCCGGCGGCGGGCAGGTGATCTGTCTGCAGCCCCGCCGCCTGGCGGCGCGGATGTTGGCGCGGCGCGTGGCGGTGGAACGCGGCGCGGCGCTGGGCGGCGAGGTCGGGTATCGCGTGCGGTTCGACTGGCGCATGGGGGCGGCCACCCGGATTGTTTATGAGACCGACGGCATCCTGCTCCAGGAACTGCGGCGAGATTCCGACTTGCGCCGGGTCGGCGCGATTGTCTTTGACGAATTTCACGAGCGGCACCTGTTTGGCGATATCCTGCTGGGGCTGGCCTTGACGCTCCAGGCGGCGCACCGGCCGGACTTGAAAATCGTGGTCATGTCCGCCACCCTGGAAACCGCGCCGCTGGAACAATTCCTCGCCCCTTGCGTCCGGGTGCAGGCCGGCGGCCGGTGTTACCCGGTGGATATCCGGCATCATGCGGCGCGGCCGGCGCGGCCGCCGCCGGTATGGGAGCAGGCGGCGCAGGCCTGGGCGCAGTCGCGCGCGTTGGCCGGCGGCGGGCATACCTTGATTTTCATGCCCGGCGCCCATGAAATCCGGCGCACGGTGTCGGCCTTGCGCCTGGCCGGCGCGCCGGCGCAGCGGATTTTCCCGCTTTACGGCGATCTCACGCCGGCGGCGCAGGATGCGGCGGTGGCGCCGGACCGCGCCCCAAAAATTATCGTGGCCACCAACATTGCCGAAACATCCGTGACTATTGACGGCGTGACGCTGGTGATTGACAGCGGGCTGGCGCGGCGGGCGGGATACGATCCCGAGCATGGCATCAACACGTTGCTGGTGGAGAAAATCAGCCGCGCGGCGGCCGAGCAGCGCGCCGGCCGCGCCGGGCGGACTGCGCCCGGGGTTTGCCTGCGGCTTTGGCCGGCGGCGGAACATGAACATCGGCCGGCGGCGGAAATTCCGGAAGTGGCGCGCCTGGACTTGAGCGAAGTGGTCTTGAGTTTGCGGGCGCTGGGTGTGGCGGACCTGGCGGCGTTCCGCTGGGTGGAGACTCCGGCGGCGGAGCGGCTGCGCTACACGGAAGAATTTTTGAAGGAGATCGGCGCGCTGCGCCCGTCTGACGGCGCCGTCACCGCCCTGGGCCGGCGTCTGCTGGATTTCCCCGTGCATCCGCGCTGGGGTAGACTGCTGCTCACGGCCGCGGATTACGGCTGCGTGACGGAAGCGGCGCTGCTGGCCGCGCTGGCCCAGGAACGCGGCATGCTGGCGCCGGCGGGAGCGCCCGCCGCCGCCCCGCGCCGGGGCCGCCGCCAGGGTAGCCTGCGCCAGTCGGACCTGGACCGGGAAATCCGGGCGCGGCGCGAGGAATTAGCCGATCCGGAATGGGAATCGGATTTGCTGCTGCGCCTGCATTTGTGGCAGGCGGCCGCCGCGGAAAAATTTTCATCCGCGGTATGCGGCGGGTTGGGATTGCATGCCGGCGCCTGCCGCCGTGTGGAGGAAATGCGCGGTCAGTTCCTGCGCATCGCCGGGCGGCTGGAATTGCCGGGCGCCGCCGCGGCCGGCGGCGGTGCGCCGGCGGTCAGCATCTTAAAATGCCTGCTGGCCGCGTTTCCCGACCAGGTGGCCCGGCGCGTCAGCGCCGGGAGCGCCCGGGTGGAACTGGTGCACGGGCGGCGCGGCAGCCTGGCGCCGGAGAGCGCGGTGCGGCATGCCGCGTTGTTGGTAGCCCCGGAAATCCGGCGGCTGGAAGCACGCCGCGGTGAAATTGAAACCCGGATCACCCTGGCTTCGGCCATTGCGCCGGAATGGCTGGAGGAATTGTTTCCGGAATCCATCGCGTCCCGACGCCGGGTGGAATTTGACCCGGTGCAGCGCCGGGTTATTGCGCGCAATGACTTGTTTTACCACGATCTGGCCATTGCCGCCGGCCGCGCGGAGAAGCCGTCGGCAGACGAAGCCGCCGGCAGCCTGGCCGCGGAAGTGCTGGCCGGCCGGCTGGTTTTGAAACAATGGACGGCGGCGGCGGAGCAATGGGTGTTGCGGTTGAACTGCCTGGCCGGCTGGCGCCCGGAGCTGGGGTTGCCGGCGATCGGTCCGGATGAACGCCGGCATCTGATCGAGCAAATCTGCCACGGCGCCTGCAGTGCGGGCGAGATCAAAGACCGCCCGGTCATGCCCACCCTGCGTGCCTGGCTGAGCGCCGGCCAGCAGGAATTGCTCGACAAATACGCGCCGGAGCGGATCAAGCTGGCCAATGGCCGCGTGTTCAAACTGACGTATGAGGCCGGCCAGGCGCCGGTATTTTCCGCGCGGATTCAGGAATTGTACGACGCGCCGGAATGCCCGACGATCGCCCTGGGAAAAGCGCGGCCCCGGGTAATGATCCTGGCGCCCAATCACCGTCCGGTGCAGATTACCGACGACCTGGCATCATTCTGGCGCGCCGGCTACCAGCAGGCCCGGAAAGAACTGCGCGGCCGATACCCGAAACACGAATGGCGCTAAGCCGGATGCAGATGCGGAACGAGGAGATTTCGGGAGACAGGATTTTTTCTCACGAAGACACGAAGACGCCAAGCATGAACAAACGTTCCTTTGCGGCTTGGCGTCTTTGTGAGATGTTTTGCCCAGCCATCTGCTTATCCCGGCGGAATCAGTTCGGCGACGTGGCCCGCCGCGGCGGCGCCCAAGCCGTCCAGGCGGTAGCCGCCCTCCAGGAGCGACACCAGCCGGCCCCCGCAGGTCTGCGCGGCGATTTGCCGGACAATCCGGGTCATCCGGGCGAAGCCGGCGGCGGTGACGTTCATGCCGCCCAGAGGATCATGCGCGAGGGCGTCGAACCCGGCGGAGATCAGGATCATGTCCGGCACAAAGTCCAGGGCGCGCGGACGGAGCACGGTTTCGAACACCCGGAGGTATTCCGCGTTGCCGCTGGCGGCGGGCAAGGGGACGTTGATGGTGTAACCGCGGCCGGGGCCGGCGCCGGTTTCCGAAGCCGCGCCGGCGCCGGGGTAAAACGGATATTGATGCACGGAGAAGCACAGGACCGTCGGATCGTTCAGAAAGATCGCCTGGGTGCCGTTGCCGTGGTGCACATCCCAGTCCACGATCAGGATGCGCTGTAAGCCATAGCGCTGTTGCGCGTACCGGGCGCCGATGGCCGCATTGTTGAAAAGGCAGAATCCCATGGCGCGGCTGCGGGAGGCGTGATGGCCCGGCGGGCGCAGCGCGCAGAAGGCATTGGCCGCGCGGCCGTCCATGACGGCGTCAATTGCCGCGATCACGCCGCCGGCAGCCAGACGCGCCGCGTCATATGATCCCCGCGATACGGGGGTATCCGAGGCATGCAGGTAACTGGCGCCGGATTGGCAGGCCAGTTCGACTTCAGCGATGTATTCCGGGCTATGTACGGCGGCCAGCACCGGGAGAGAAGCAGGCGCGACGGGCAGCGGCAGCAGCTTTGCCATGAGCCCCGCCGCTTCCAAGCCGTCGATGACCGCCCGAAGCCGGCCGGGTTTTTCCGGATGGTCCGGCCCCGTCTCGTGTTTCAGGCATGCCGGGGCATACGCCAGGCCGGTAGGCGGGGGCGCGGGCGCCGGCGGCGGCGGTTCCGCGGGCGGGACAGGCGGCGGCGCCGGGTTGCCCTCGAGGCTGATGATTGCCAGCATGGCAGCCCAGAGCAGCCAGGTTTCGGGATCAAGCATAAATGTCAGCATAGGCAGGTCTAATTCAAGCCCGGATTTTCCGGAAAGCCGCCGGCCCCAGCCCGCGTAAGCGTTGAAAGACACGCGTGAAATGATACCGATCGCAGAAGCCGGTCTCGGCGGCAATGCCTTCGATCGTCTTGTCGGTATAGCGCAGGAACAGGCAGGCCTGTTCGATGCGTTTATGCCGGAGATATTCCTGCGGGGTCATGTCCATGGCCTGTTTAAACAGCCGGATAAAAGCATTGGTATTCATGCCGATGAGCGCCGCCATCCGGTCATTGCGCATTTCCCGATCCAGGCGCGCTTCCATTTCCGCCAGCACGCGGGCGATGCGCGGGAGGGAGCGCGGGGATCGGAATTTATCCGCCGGCACGGCCTGCAGCGCCAGGTAGGCCAGCAGGTGGGCCGGGACAGCCATGGCCTCGCGCGCCGCCGCCGGGTCATGGCGCAGGCGCCGCAGCGCCTCGGAAATGTCGGCGATGGCGGCGGCGGCCGGCCGGCCCGCGTGGAAGGCATAGATGCCCGGCGCCACCGCCGTGTAAGGCGCGCGGGTCAGAAAGTGCAGGTAAAAATGGTCAACCGGCCGCGGATTGCGCGCGGCGAACGGCGTGTTGGGAGTAAGCACATAGGCCTTGGAAGGCGCCAGGCGCGTTTTCGAGCGGCCGATGCAGATGAAGGCGCCCGGTCCGGCATTCCAGTACAAGCGCCAGAACGGCGCGCTGAGATTGGCGTAATTCCAGCCGCCCGCGCGCAGCGCCTGCCGGGCGCAGACCAGTATGCGGATGCATGGCTCGGGATATTTCTGTTCCAGAATGGGCATATCGGGAAAATCCCAAAAAGCCGCCCGGCGGGCGATACCGTCAATGCGAGAAAAATACACAAAATAATTGCACGCGTCCATTGTTTTTAACAGGGCGGCTGCTACCATGCCGCGATATGTGCATTTCCGGAGCACGCATGTTAAGAGGCATTACCCGGGATTTAAAGGGCAAAACATGAGCAAGCAACATCCGTATGGCGCGGGGGATTCGAAGTGGTTCGTACATGATCGGTTCGGCATGTTCATTCACTGGGGCACATACGCGGCCGCCGCCCGGCATGAATGGGTAAAAAGCCGGGAGAAAATCGGCGAAGCCGCCTACCGGCGTTATTTCGATCATTTCAATCCGGACATGTACGACCCGGCGGAATGGGCGCGGGCCGCGAAGCATGCCGGGATGAAATACTTCGTCATTACCACCAAGCATCACGAAGGATTCTGCCTCTGGGACACCAAGTATACCGATTACAAGGCCACCAATACGCCTTACGGCAAGGATTTACTCAAGCCCATGGTCAAGGCATTCCGCGCGGCCGGCATCCGGGTCGGGTTTTACTATTCCCTGATAGACTGGCATCACCCGGAATTTACCGTGGACTGCATCCATCCCCGCCGCGAGGAACCCGAGGCGCGGGCGAAGAACCGGCAGCGCGACATCAAGCAATACGCCGCCTACATGCGCCGCCAGGTAACCGAATTGCTCACCAAGTTCGGCGATGTGGATGTGCTCTGGTTCGATTATTCCTATCCGGTCGAAGACGGCAAGGGCCGCGACGATTGGGAATCGGAAAAACTGATCCGGCTGGTGCGCAAGCTGCGCCCGGATATTCTGGTGGACGACCGCCTGGACCTGCCGGGCTCCGGCGACATCATCACCCCCGAGCAATATCAGCCGCGCGGGTGGGTGGTGGATGCCGACGGCAAGCCCACGCTGTGGGAAGCCTGCCAAACCTTTTCCGGCGCCTGGGGGTATCACCGGGACGAGCAGACCTGGAAGAGCGTCAAACTGCTGCTGACAATGCTGGTGGATTCCGTCAGCAAGGGCGGCAACCTGCTGTTGAACGTCGGCCCGACCGCGCGCGGCTACATTGACCAGCGCGCGCTGGACCGGCTGGACGGCATCGGCCAGTGGATGAAATACAACAGCCGGGCGATATACGGTTGCACGGCTTCGCCTTTCACGCCGCCGGCGGATTGCCGTTATACCCAGAACGGCAAGCGGCTTTATCTGCACATCCTGAACTGGCCGTTAAAAAACCTGTTCCTGGAAGGGCTGGCGGACAAAGTCGAATACGCCCAGTTCCTGCACGATGCCAGCGAGGTCCATCTGTCCACCGAGCGTCCGCCAAAGCCGACGCGGATGAGCGACAAGCAGTTTGACCAGCACTGGCCCAGGGGCTACGCCGTCCTGGAATTGCCGCCGGTGCAGCCGTCCTTGGAAATCCCGGTAGTGGAATTGTTCCTAAAGTAGCCCAGCCGCCGGCCAGCGGCGCGGAACCGCGCAACGCCGGCCGGGGCGTTCAATCCCAACTAAGGATCACCTTGCCGGAATTGCCCGAGCGCATGACGTCGAAGGCCTGGGCGAATTCGGTGTAGTGGAACCGGTGGGTGATGATCGGGGAAATGTCCAATCCGCTTTGCAGCATGGCGGTCATCTTATACCAGGTTTCGTACATTTCCCGGCCGTAAATCCCCTTGATCATCAGGCCGTTAAAGATCACCGTGTTCCAGTCTATTTTCGTTTCCGGCCCCAGGATGCCGAGCAATGCGATCTTGCCGCCGTGACACATGCTGGCCAGCATGTTCTGGAAAGCGGAGGCATGGCCGGACATTTCGAGCCCGACATCGAAACCCTCCTTCATCCCGAGCTGCTTCTGAGCGTCCGCCAGTTTTTCCGTCCGCACATCCAATGCCAGCGTGACGCCCATCTTCCGCGCCAGCTCCAGGCGGTAGGGATTGACGTCCGTGATCATCACGTAGCGCGCGCCGGCATGCCTGGCGATGGCGGCCGCCATGATGCCGATGGGGCCGGCCCCCGTGATCAGGACATCTTCGCCCAGCACACTGAAGGACAGGGTGGAATGCACGGCGTTGCCCAGCGGATCGAAAATCGCCAGGGTATCGAGCGGAAGCTTCGGATCGGCATACCAGACATTGGTGACGGGAATGCTGATATACTCGGCAAACGCGCCCGGCCGGTTGACGCCTACGCCGCTGGTCTTCATGCACAAATGCCGCCGGCCGGCGAGGCAATTGCGGCAGCGGCCGCAGACAATATGGCCTTCGCCGCTGACAATATCCCCGGGATGAAAATCCACGACGTTGCCGCCGACTTTTTCCACCACTCCCGCGAATTCATGCCCGATCACCATGGGCGCCGGAATGGTTTTCTGCGCCCAATCGTCCCAGTTGAAGATATGCACGTCGGTGCCGCAGATGGCCGTGCGCTTGACCTTGATCAGGACATCGTTGATGCCGACGGACGGCATGGGAACGTCTTCCAGGTGCAGCCCCGGCGCCCGTTCTTTTTTCAGGATGGCTTTCATCGTAAAATACTCCCCAGGCGGGCGCAAGCCCGCAACCCATTTTAATCCTTCCCTGGCATCTGTGTCATCCGCGGATTTTTTTTATCCACAGATTGCGCAGATTATTGTACCTGAATACGGAAAACGAAACATCACCTGTCAAAGGCGGGACAATTCCACGGGGCGTCCTTCCCGGGAATTGGCCACTGCAAATACCCGGGGCACATACGAACGCGTTTCATCGGGCAGGTAAGGGGCCAATTCGGCAAACGTAGTCAGGTTGTAATCTTCCATGGTCCGTTCCACCAGCCCTTCGCCGGCATTATAAGCCGCCAGAGCCAATTCCCAGCACCGGAATTGACGATGCAGTTGTTTCAAATACTGCGCGGCAGCCCGCGCGCTTTTTTCCGGCAACTTACGTTCGTCCAACGGCTTAAGTTGCAGGCCGAACCGCTGTGCGGTATCCGGCATCAACTGAAACAAGCCGACCGCGCCGGACCGGCTTTCGGCGTTATGATCGAAGGCAGACTCCACTTCCGCCAGCCAGACCAGGTGTTCCGGCACCCCTTCATCGGCAAAAATCCGTTTCAGGCGGGGCACCGCCCGCATGAACAGACCAACCCGCTTCTGGGCAGGGGTCATCGTCCAGAACCGGGCGGAAGCCGGGACGGAATCAGGGGGGGCGGAACGGCTCGGCCGGCGTGCCTCACCAAAACCTGGCGAAGGCCTGAGTCCGCGCCCGACAGGTGAACGGTTTAACAACAGGGCTGCGGCATAATCGTTGTACTTGGATGCCGTGTATGCCAAGTTGTTGCCGGGCAACGCCATAGGCGAAATGAATTCAGCCAGGGGCATGCTTTCACGGTTTTTAGGCAGCGGGCAGTCATTCAGCGGCAACTGGGCGGAAGCCGAGCCGGCCAGTATGGCTGCGGCTATCAAGCCCGCGGGAATGATTATTTTTTGCATGTAAATCTTCCGGGAACACATGCAAACCACATTTGAATAGAGAATGGTTTGGCGTTAATCCGGGAAGTTTTGCCGTCCGGCCTGCTTTTGTCAAGCCGTTATTCTGAAATTTTCACGCCGGGTATGCCGAGTCCAGCCTGGCGGGCCTGGCGGTAAACCGTCTTGCCGGTCATTCCCCCGCAGACACGCCATTCGCGGGCCCGTTCCTGGCCGTCGCCGAATCCGCAGACCTCGGTGGTATTCTGGATGGCATCGAAAATGCGCTGGAAAAGTTCCCAGGCGGGCAGCACATCGCCGTATTTAAGCCCGATGCGGCGCAGGGTATCGAGGTCTTTTTTTTCATCCCGCAGGCTCATGCTTTTATTGCCGACGCACAGGTTGGATGGAGCGTCATACGCCGAGCAGGGCGGACAGATCATGCAGGGGCCCTGGATCAGTTCGACGGGGATATCCGGGTTGCGTTGCATGGCGGCGATGGCTTCCGCCAGGTTGTCGGCGGGGATGGGTTCGATTTCCCCGGCCGGCCGGCCGGCATGGAAACAGGCCATGCAAAGCAAATGGTGGGGACGGATGCGTAGCCGGCCTGCCGCGGCGACCGCCTGGGCGGATTTCCGCTTCACGGCCTGCTTTTCCGCCTCGGTGCGCTGCGGTACGATCCGGTCCAGCCCGGCCGCCAGACCGCGCTCGTAGTTGCCGCTGGCAGCATACCGGCAGGCCGGCCAGCCGGGCGCTTTATTGGCGGGGTAGGCGCAGACCCCCATGCAGGCGGGGATGGCGTCCGGGATGCCGCTGAAACAGTCAATCGCCGGCCGGGTGGCACCGGGGACCAGGCCAAGGCGTTGCAGGATGGTCAGGTCGCGCAAATCATTGTAAAGCGGCCCTTCGGGAGTGTCGGCCGTGCGGCCCGGGTTCTGGTGGCGAAAGACGGAAGACGTGTTGCACCGCAGTGTTAACGGTAGGGCCGGGTCGGCGCGGACGGCCGCCTGGATCCGATCCAACTGTGCTTCCTGGAAATACGGCTCCGCCGCCGGATTTTTACGTCCTTGCCGGCATACCAGGCAGAGCAATTGATATGGGCGGATTTCAAGGGTATTGATTTTTTTCATCGTGTTTGGCGTAGCCTCTGTCAGCCGCGAGTCCGGTAAATCTTGTCGTAATATTCACGATAAGCTCCGCTGCGGATGCGTTCCCACCAGTCGCGGTGGGCGAGGTACCATTCCACCGTGCTATGCAAGCCGCGGCGGAAGTCATATTGGGGTTCCCAGTCCAGTTCCGCCCGGATTTTGGAGGTGTCCATGGCATACCGGCGGTCATGCCCGGGACGGTCGGGAACATGTTTGATCAGGCTGGCGGGTTTGCCCACCAGGTCAAGAATTTGCTGCACCACTTCCAGGTTGGGCACATCGTGCAAGCCGCCGAGATTATACACCCCGCCGGTTTTCCCGCGGCGCATGACCAAGTCCACTCCGCGGCAATGGTCGGCCACGAAAATCCAGTCCCGCACCTGCATCCCGTCGCCGTACACCGGCAAAGGCTTGTCTTCCAAGGCATTGGCGATCATTAGAGGAATGAGTTTCTCCGGGAATTGGTACGGGCCGTAATTGTTGGAACAGCGGGTGATGACGGCGTCGAGTTTATGGGAATTGACGGCCGCCCGCACCAGGAAATCAGCGGCAGCCTTGGTGGCGGCGTAAGGATTGTTGGGCTGGATGGGCGAATTTTCCGAGAATTGGCCCTGGCGGCCCAAGCTGCCGTATACCTCGTCGGTGGAGACGTGCATGAATCGCGGCACTTTGTATTGCCGGGCCAAATCCAGCAGCCGCTGCGTCCCGAGGATATTGGTCCGGATAAAAGCTTCGACGCCCAGGTGCAGGCTGCGGTCCACATGGCTTTCGGCGGCGAAGTGCGCGATGGCGTCAAACCGCGTGTCCGCCAATACCGGTTCCAGGTCGGCCTGCTCGGCGATATCGCCCTTGACGAACCGGTAACGCGGGTTGTTTTCCAGCGCGCGCAGGTTTTCCAGATTGCCGGCGTAAGTCAAAAGGTCGAAATTAACAACCTGCGCGCCGGCATGGTTTTGCAGCAGGTAATGGATGAAATTGCTGCCGATGAATCCGGCGCCGCCCGTAACCAGAATTTGCATGGACAATGATTGTAACTGGTTTTAAAAAAACGGGTTGCACGCGGACGGGTGTCGTCCGCGGCAACCCGAGTAAACACTACCGCAGGATTTACCGCGTTTCCCAGAGACCGTGAACGTTGCAGTATTCCCGCACGACCAGTCCCGGCTGCATCGGCACGTAAAACTCGGCTTCCGGCTTCTGGCCGGGCGCCAGGTATTTGCGGTTGACGTAATCGCCGTTGATCACTTCAATCCACTGGATATGATGTTCCGGCAGCATCGGATGCGGAACGGAGCCGACGGCGACTTTCACCCCGATTTTCCCCATGCTGACCACCGGCACATGTTTTTCCTTGCCTTCCTGGGCGGCGGATTTGGCCTGGAGCAGTTCCATCGGCTTCCCGCAGCAGGTCAAATCGCCGCAGGCGGAGTCGCCCAGCACTTCCACGGTGACGCCCGGGCTGCATTGGTATACGTCGTGCTTTTTCATAGGCATCCTTTCTGATTTGGGTTTGCGCGCACTTATCGGAGCAACAGGGAGTATATTCATTCTAGTATCCCGCGTCAATTGATTTCCCGTGCTTTGGGGTCAGCCCTTGATATTTGACAATTCGTCTTGCGCGTTAACTGGAAATAATGTAAAGTTCATTTAATGGCGAGAAAATTACGCATACAATATCCGGGGGCAATCTACCACGTGACGATTCGCGGGATAGA
>JAXGSX010000038.1:0-17431 GCA_040775225.1 Kiritimatiellia bacterium
ACATTGAAGAAAGGGTTGAGGGATGAAACTTGAAACCTGAGTTTTAAGAAATGTTGAAGTTTGAATTTTTAAAGATTTCGTTTCTTAACGTTTTTTGACATTGTCGTGAAGATTGCTATCAGCTCGTTTGATTCCGCGCAAAGCCACTTTGATTTTTCGTCAACACAGAGTAAGTGCGCACAATCGCGGAAGCATAATCTTTGGTCCTTTTGCGAAACTCCTATTGACTGTCAGAAATCAACGTCCCCTCCCTCAGGTTTCAGGTTTCATCCCTCATCCCTCTTCTCCCCCTGCATGCCTCTCTTGCTTATCCATCTTGTTTTGATACCAATCAATGGTTTTTTTCAATCCATCCTGAAATTGGGTGGTTGCGCGGAACCCGAACAGTCTTTCCGCGCGGATGACATCCAGGCAGCGCCGCGGCTGGCCGTCCGGCTTGTCCGCAGCCCATACGATTTTGCCTTTATACCCGGAGATATCCGCGATCATTTCCGCCAGGTCCCTGATGCTGATTTCCATACCGGAGCCGATATTGACCGGATCCGCGCCGTCATACCGCTCCGTTGCCAGCACGACAGCCTCCGCGCAGTCTTCCACGTACAGGAATTCCCGCGTGGCCTTGCCGGTACCCCACACTTCCACCGACGGGGCGTTTTGCCGCAGGGCTTCGCGGCATTTTTTGATAAGGGCCGGGATGACATGCGAAGATTCCGGGTCAAAATTATCATGCGGGCCGAACAAATTCACCGGCAACAGATATATCGAATTGAACCCATATTCCGCGCGATAGGCCTGGCTCTGCACGAGCATCATCTTCTTGGCCAATCCGTACGGGGCATTGGTTTCTTCCGGGTAGCCATTCCACAAATCATCTTCCTTGAACGGCACCGGCGTAAATTTCGGGTAGGCGCAAATCGTGCCGACCCCGGTAAATTTGTCCACGCCGCGCAAACGGGCTTCCTCCATCAAAAGCGTGCCCATCATGATGTTCTTGTAAAAAAACGAGCCCGGATGCTTCCGGTTGGCGCCGATGCCGCCGACAATGGCGGCCAGGTGGATCACCACGTCCGGCCGGGCGGCAGCATACATGCTCCGCACGCCGTCCGGCGTGGTCAAATCGTATTGTTGCGATCTGGGGACAAAGACATCCCGGCATCCGCGCGCCCGCAGTTTTGCCACCACAAACCGCCCCAGGAATCCGGCGCCGCCGGTAACCGCAATGCGTTTTTCAGTCAAGTCCAACATATATCCCCCGTGTATATCTTTTTCTGCTCTATTCCGGTTGCGCAATCGTTTGGTACGCCTGCAGCAAAGGATCCAAGGCGCCGGCAATGCCCCGGGCGATCAAATTCCGCGCGCGGCCGGCCACATCCTGATCCCGGCGCAGCGCCAGTTGCCGGGCCAGGGCAGCCGCGATTGCCGGCGGGTTCGGGCGCGTCCGCGCCACGACATCGCTTTCCGGCAAATCAAGGTCCACCCCGTCGCTGATCACCAGGGGCAAACCCGCCGCCAGGGCTTCGCCGGCGGCCATGCCGAAATTCTCGCGCTTGGACACCAGTGCGAAAACATCGCCGCGGGCGTAAGCCGCCCGCAAATCCCGGCCTTCCAGCAGACCGGCAAATACGACATGTTCCGCCAAACCCAGCCGCCCGGACAAATCTTCCAATTCACGCCGGTAGCCTTCGTTATCCGGTCCGGCGCAAACCAGGCAGGCGTCGGGACGATCCCGCCGCAGCAAAGCCAGCGCCTGAATCAGCAAGTCAAGATTTTTAACCCAATTAATGCGGCCGGCAAACAAAATTACTTCCCGGCCGCGCAGCATGGGAAATCGCTCTTCAAATTCGGCACGTTCCGGCAAGTCGCGCCATTCGTCAAGATTGATCAAGTTCGGCGAAATGACGGTCTGGCGGAAACGCCAGCCGCAAAGCGCGGCCTTCCCGGCCTCCGCTCGGGCGGTGAAATGCACGTACGCCGCGCCTTCAAGGTTGGCGCGCTCCCAGAGCAAAGCCCACGGCAGTTTCTTCCAGCGATGCCGCCCGAAAACCACCGGATCCAGCGCCCCGCGCGGTGCGACCATGTACGGACGGCCCTGGCGGCGCATGCGCCGCATGCCGAAACTCACCACCGGGTTCCAGATGACATGGAAATGCACAACATCGAATTGCCGCCCCGCGCCGTCCAGCGCTTCCAGCAAAACCGGCGCCGCCGGAACCCGCGGGTCCAACCGGAACGGCGTTGCCGGAAAAATCCGGATCGGCACGCCATCGCGCAATTCCCGGCGCGGCTCCACCGCCGGCCGCCGGCCGGCAAGCGGCCAATCGGTCGTAAATATCTCGGCGGGATGGCCGGCGCGCGCCAGGGCGGCGGCCAGCGCCGGCACGGACTTGGACGGGCCGCCCCAGCATGGGTCAACCGACGGCACAACATGCAGAAGCTTCAGTGCACCCCGTGTTTCTTCAGATATTTACCCAGCACAAACAAACCCCAGGGGCGCGACCAGCCAACCTCACGCGGGTGGCGCACAAACGCGCGCCACAGGCTGCGCAATGCTTCCCCGTTGCACCAATCCGCGGTGGCGGCCAGTTTTGAAATGCCCGCATCCACTTCCGCGCGCATGGCCCCCAGCATCCAGACGTCCATCGGCAAAACGAATCCCTGTTTTTTACGGTGGGTATTGGCGCGGGGCAGCCAGTCGCCCATGGCTTCCACGAAACGGCGCTTGGGAATCTCCGCCGGCGCGCGCGATTCCGGTTCCAGGCGCAAGGCGGCGGCGGCGAATTCCGTATCCAGAAACGGCGCGCGGATTTCCAGGGTGTTGGCCATGCCGGCCGCGTCCGTGTCGCGCAAGAGCACATCGGCCATGTAAGTCTTGAGTTCCAGCAGGCCGACAGCATCGGGCGGGGCGAAACCCTGGATGAAATCCGACAAGCCGCCAATATCCGCGCCGGTCAATCCCGGCACGGAGGGCTCTGGCAGCCGGGCGGCGCTGGACGGCGCCAGCAAGCGAAATACCTGCCGGGAACTGAATAGCCGGCGGCGCGCGAGGAAAGATTGAAGCAGATCGCCGGCAGCCGCCAGGCAATCCGGCGCCTTGGATGTTCTCGTATGCCATGCTCCGCATGGCGCGCCGGCCAAGGCAACGGCGGAACTTAAATGCCGCAGCCATGCCGGCCATGCGGCCATGCGCGGCACGTCGCGGAAGGACGGATATCCGCCAAACAACTCATCGCCGCCCAGGCCGGAAAGGGCAACCGTTAAACCGGCCTGGCGCGCGGCGCGCGCAACGATATAGGTATTCACGGCATCGTAAGTCGGTTGATCCAGGGCGTCCACGGCCGGCTCCAGCAGCCGCAGCATATCCGCGTCGGTCATGGGAATTTCCGCATGGCGCGCCCCGATCAATTCGGCGATCGCACGGGCGTATCCCGCCTCGGAATGGCCGGTCTGCTCCGGGAAAACCACCGCCAGCGTCCGGAGCGTCTGCCCGGAAACCCGGGCCGCGGCCACCGCCACGGCCGAGGAATCTATGCCGCCCGACAGGAATAATCCCAGCGGGGCGTCGCTGACCAGGTGGCGGCGCACCGCCCGGACAAATACATCCCGCAGCGCTCCGGGCGGGAGTGAATCCTTGTCCGCCGGCGGCCGCCAATAACTGCGGGCCGGCTCCACCGCGCCCGCCTGCCAGCGCAGCGTGGCAGCGGCCGGCAACAGTTCCACGCCCGCGACGATCGTCCGCGGGGATGGCACCGCACCAAAAGACAGATAGCCGGCCAGCCCGAGCGGGTCCACCCGGCGCTCCACCATGCCGGAAGCCAGCAGCGCGCGCACTTCCGAGGCAAAGATCAGCAACCCGTTCCGCCGCGCATAGTAAACTTGTTTCTGGCCGAAGATGTCGCGCGCCAGCAGCAAAGACTGTGCCTGTTCATCCCAGAGCGCTGCGGCGAACATGCCGTTGCAGGACGGCAGCGCGGCGGCGCCGGCGCGCGCCAGCAGTTTGAAAAACACCTCGGCATCGCCGGACGATTGAAACACCTCGCCCTGCCGCTCCAGTTCCGCGCGTTTTTCGATGAAATCATACAGTTCGCCGTTGCAGACATAGGCGTAACGGCCGTCCGCCGTCCGCATCGGTTGCGCTGAGGCGTCCGACAGATCAATAACGGCCAGGCGACAATGCCCCAGGACGCAGGCGCCGGACGGCGCCGCGTACAGGCCCGTGCTGTCCGGCCCGCGATGCGCCATGGCGTCCAGCATCCGGCGCACCGCCGCCTGGCGCCCCACCGCGTTTTCCCCAACGATTCCGGCTATTCCGCACATAATCTTTTCCCTGGATTTTGAAGTTCGCAAATCGGAAGTTGATCAAGGCGCGGCAGTACTCCGCCGCGCCCCCTGGCCCGGCCCGCCAGCCACAATCCCGTCAAAGCCAGCATCAAGCAGAGCACGCGTAAATCCAATATGCCGAACCAGAATGCCGTCATCCAAACCGATATCAGCTGCAGCGACAGGTAAACCGCCGCCACGACGGCGAACGGGCGTCTGGACCAGGACATCCGGCTGATCAACAATATCAAGGCCACGATCGCAACATGGCCGGCTGCAAAACCCGTCCAGCCATAATTGGCATACAACTCGTACAGCGCCGGCATCGGCGCGCTGCCGGTTCCTTCGTAAATGTAAGGGAAAATCATACGGCCGACCATGACCTGTTCAAAATTGAAAAGGTTCATGTAATTCACCAGCGATGCTCCGTCCAGAAAACCCGCCTGCGAGGGGAACAGGTATAACCCCACTGCCGCCGACCACGGGTAGCATTCAAAGATTCTATGCGCCATAATGTTAAGAATATACTGTAACCGTTCGGCGGAAAAACCGAAGAACAACATGTAGAAAAGAATCAAGGCGCCGAAAATCAAGACGAGCATGGCTGCGCTTTTCGCCGCCAGGGAACTGGACCCGATCATGGACGCCAGGAATACCGCCGCCAGCAGCATGATCAGCGGCATTTTCATCATATAGGTCACTGCCAAAACCGCAGCCCATGGAAGCACCAGCCAGGCCAGCGCGGTCCAGGCACGGTATTCGCGGCGCAACCCGGCCCGCCGCGCCGCCTGCCTGAAAATCACGCAGGCTATGACCATGAACAATGGAACTTCATACAGCAGTAATTCAACCCAGTGGAAATGGCCCGCGCCGGTCAACACGGCGGTACGCGCGGAAAGAAGATTGTGAAAGTCGCCGAACATGCCGGCGTTAAGTATCAGGGGCCGGACGAAAAACATGAAATATGGAATTACCCCGGCGCTCACCGCCCCGAACAGGAACCAGATAAACTTCCTGAAAGACCGGCTCGCGCCGGCAAAGGACCGTAATTTTCCGGTATCGCTGGTATAGGGGTTTTTGTTTCCGCGCATCGCGCGCAACAACGGATAAACGCCGGACAAAACCGCCGCCGTGACAAACAAGCTGAATTGCAGCGCGCCGGCCTGTCCAGTATTCCCGATGTTTTCGGTGCCGGCCCCGGCGAGGTTCAGCGCGAAAAAAGCCGCCAGGACGACGAAATACGAATAATACAAAGCAAAACGCCCTGTCAGCCAGATGTGCAGCAACGGCAACAGCGCGACGATCATGCTCGCTATTTGGAAAATATTCATGCGTTGTTAAACCAGCCGGGCATAGCCGTCCCGCAGGCCGGCGGCTTCATTTTCCCAGGGATGTTCCGCGACAAACCGCGCCAGCCGGCCGGCGTAAGCCGCGCGACCCCTGGCGCCGACGGAACAGATGACTTCGGCAATCTGCCGGGCGCCGCACTCGGCTTCCAGGCACGCGCCTAGATCATACTCCTCAACCATCGCGCGCAGCGGGGGCTGGGGAGTGGCGACCACCGGCAACCCGGCCTGGGCATATTCATATATTTTATTCGGGGCGCAGTAAATATTATTAAGTTCCACCAGCGGATAGGTAATTAACCCCACATCGCATTGCCGCAGGATGTCATGCAGATGTTCCCGCGGCACTTTACCGATCAAGCAAATTTTCCCTTCCAAACCGGAACTCTGAACCATCCTGCGCAGGGCAGCGGCATCCGGCCCGCCCCCGACCAGGACCAGCCGGTAATTGCCGGGCAAGTGCCTTGCAGCTTCTACATATCTGGCCAATCCGCGTTGCAAATCAATTTCACCCTGGTATATGCAAATCCGCTCAGCGGCGGATGCGCGCAAGAGCGAGGGGTAGCGGTTGCGGACAACGTCATCGGACATGACCGCCGCGGGCGGCGGGGAAATGTTGCGCACGGCCAGCGGAACGGTACGCAGGCGGAAGTGGTGATGCATGATCCGGGCGCGTTCCGGGTTGGCGGCAATCACCAGATCGGCGGCTTTGATCGCCCGGCGCTCCAGGACGTACCAAAACCAATCGCGCGGGGTCATTTTGCGCCCCGGTTCCGGCAAATACAATTCATGCGCGTCATATACCAGGCGCGCGCGGCAGAGTTTCGCCGCCAGCCAACCGGGCCAGGCTGTAAAGATATCGTGCGCATGCACAATCGCCGGACGCAAGCGTAAAGCCTCCCGCAGCGCTGCCGCCCAAAACCAGAAGTGCGGCGCCAGTTTAAACCGGCTGGCACGCGGCTTGACGGCGATCAAGCGGTATTTTTCAGGCTGAAAATTCAAACCCGAATCCAGCGCCGCCACCGTGAGCGCGTAAGTTCCCGCCAGGGCGTCCGCGGCGCGCTGCACGCGCCCGTCATAATCCAAGGCGTTGTAAACCATCATCATAACCGCGGGGCGGCAGTCTGGCGAATTTTTGTTTGGCTTTTGCATGGGCATCCCATCGGCGGCGGACTCAGGCCGGCCGCGCGGCGGGCGCCGCGCCGGGCAACCAGCGCCGGCGGGCGCGCGCATAAATCATTCCATTCAAGCAGGCGTAATTAATCAAAGTCGCCAGGGCGGCGCCCGGCGCGCCGTAATGCCGGATCAAAACCGTAAAAGTCAGCGCGCTGGCCGCCAGCACCGCCGCGCTTAAAAACGTCAAATACCTGAAATCTTCAAACCGCATAAGTATATGCACATAAGGGCTGAAGGCGAAAGAAACGATTGCGGAAACGCACAGGATGCGGAACACCGCGATTGATTCCGGGTAGCGCCCCTGGTCAACCAGCGGCATGATCCATCCCGCCAGCCAAGCGCCGACGCCCGCCGCCAGGGCAAATAAGTACAACATGCGGCGCAAATCCCTGAAGATTTTCCGGAATTCGTCCGCATGGGCAGCCTGTTGAATCGAAGGCAGCAAAACCGCATGCACCGCGCCGAGCGTCATCATCAACAGCGAATAGTAACGGAACGCGGCGCCGTAAACCGCCACGGTATTCTCATCCGTGAGCCAGCGCAGGATAAAAACATCCAATTGGCCGAAAACCGCCAGCAACAGGAAATAAACGAAAAGGTATTTGTAACCGCCGCCGAACACGGCCGGCAGCAAGGCGCGCGCAGCCGCCCAGCTCATCCAACCACCCCGCGCCGCACGCCGCAGGAATGTAATGGCAAACGCCAGCAAGAGCGTAGCGGACTGGGCCGTCAGCACCTGCCAGGCGCGCAGGTTGCCGCTCTGATACAATCCCAAGCAGACGACTGCGCCCAGAAAACACCCGGCACGGCACAATTCAACCAGGGAAAACCGCATAAACCGCAATTCCTGTTGATACACCGTGCGCGCAAACGCAATCAGGCAGTAGGCGGCCGCCATAATCATCACCGCCGGGTACAAGCCGCCCACGGCGGCCCGGAACGGGTACAGCAGCGCCGCCACGATCAGCATCAAAAGCATTTGCAGCGCTAGGAAGCTTCCGGCGGCATGGCGCAGATTCAGTTTTTTATATCCGACGATGTAAATCCGGTTGAAAGTTGAAGTCATGGCCGTGATAATCATGTTCGCCGCCGCCGCCGCCAGCACGTAACGGCCGTACTCGCTTCCCGGCATAAACCGGATCAGCAGCACGCCGGCGAAGCCCAAGCCCGCCTTGGCAACGACGTCAAATGTCAGCACCTGCAGGATTCTGCGCATAGTTAAATCCGGAAATCCAGTTTCTGAACCATGAACAGGTGTTTGCCGCGCGGCGTGCGGGCCAGTTCTTCCGCCAGCGCCACTTGCACTTTCAACCTTCCGCCTGCTGCCGCCTCCATCTTGCGGACGATTTCATTTGCATGCCGCTCTTCAAAACCGCCGGCGGGGATTATTTTAACCAGGACTGCGCCGGCGCGGTCCTGGTGAAGTTGCAGGTTGCGAATGAACCGGAAAGCGTCGAAATGCTGGGCGAATATCAGCGCCGTCAAGGTTGCCGGCGTGCTGTCGGACAGAATCACGTAATCCTGCCGCCGGCCTTCAATTGTTTCAATCAGGTCAAAATGGCGGCGGCAGATGGAACAAAAATGCGCGCCGCGCCGGACATAATCTTCCGTGCGGTAGCGGATAAAAGGCGTGGCCCGGCACCACAATGAAGTTCCCACCAATTCGCCGACTCCGTCCCGCGCGGGCTGGTTGTCCCGGGCCAAAACCTCAATCAGGCCGTAAAACGGCCAGACGTGATACTGATCGGACAATTCGCACATATCAGCCAGCACCGCCTGCTCCGTCTGGCCGTAAAACCCGAAAATCCGCGCGCCCGGAAAAGCGCGCGCAAGCTTGTCCTTCTGCCATGCGAAAATATTCTCCGAACCCAGGATGACGGCTTTGACGGAAAAACGACCGGCATGCCCGTTTTTCAAAATGCCATCCGCCAGGATGGAAATTGAGGAAGGATAAGCCTGTATGAATTCCGGCGCAAACTCCTTCATTGCCGCCATATATTGCGCATAATTTGCGTCGGAAAGATAATAGCTTGACAAGTGCAATTCGTTACGGGCCCGGTCGAAACGCCAGACTTTTTCCGGCGCGCCGGTGTAACTCCCTCGCAAAATCGCCGACCGCGCCCCCAAGCGCCACCCCGTCCGCTCCCAGCCGGCATGGATGCAGGCGTTTTCGATCCGCTCGTTGATCTCCGCGTGGTAGAAGCCCAGCGGGGCGCCGGAGGATCCGCCGGTGGTTTTAAAACGGCAACGCGCAAGATTAACATTCCGGGCGGTAAAATCTTTTATGTTGTCGCGGAGCAGCGTCTTGGTAATCAGCGGCAGACGCTGGATATCCCCCAGCGTTTCCAGGTCCCCGGGACGCACCCCGGCTTCCCGGCAAAGGGCCTGGTAGCCGAGCACTTGTGCATAAGCGTCAGCAAATACGGCTTGCAAGCGCTCCAGTTGCCATGCCTCGATGGCTTCCCGGCTCCACCATTGCGCTTCCCGCAAAAACGCCTTGAATTTCCAATAATCGCGCCCAAGCCGCCACTGCAAGGGCACGGATGCATAAATGCTTGCAAGGGGCCGGCGCAACGGCGCGGGGAAACGATTCCTGATCAAATCACGCAACATCATGCCTCCATGCCGCCGGCAGGATATCCGCCGGTTGCGCGGCTATCCATCCATAACCCGGCGAGTACGGCAGGGCCGGCTTTCCGGCGTCAACGGGCAGGCGCAATTCCCATGGTCCATCCAGCATTGCCCGAACGGCAAGTTTGCCGCCGGCCAGTTCAACCAACAAAAACAACGGGGCCCCATATCCATCGTAACGGCCGATAAAGCCCTCTTCCAGAAAGCACAGGCAGGCGCGCACGGAGTTATCCCGCAGCCGGAACAGGCCCTGATCAAGGCTGGCCGGCTCGCGTTCGGCAAACCGGGGCGCCCAATGCGCCTGCGCGGATCGGTAAGCGTTCCGGCGGTCCGGCAAAGGCGTGTATAAATATGTGCCGGGATCGCAGGCCACGGGACGTCCGTCCAGCCACAATTCCATTGACAACTGATCGTTGTGGGCATGCCCGCCGGTGCAAACCCGGACGCCGCCGCATCTCAGCGACAAAAACAGGCGTTGGGAACGATAAATAAACAATCCGAAATCCGGATAGCCGAACATTTGCAACCCGTCCAGCAACCCCGAACCGGGCGGCCGCAGTTGCGCCGCGCAATGCCGCGGATGGCGCCGCATGCGTTCCGCCTGTTCCGCCAACAGCCCCGCATGGCCGATGCGCAGCGTTCGCGCCGCGGGCGCGGGCCGATGTCCGCGCACCAAATCGAAATCAATGGCGCCGGCCAGGGCCTGGACAATGCCGGCTTCCGCGGTCGCCGGGCCGGCATAATCCGCCAAGTCCGCGCGGCGGCACAATCCGTACATCGCCGCCGCCACATGCCGGCAATCCAATCCATCTTCCAACCAGTAATCCGCCATCCCCGCGGGAGGCGTATAATCCGCCAGGTTGCCGAACCGGGCGCAAGCTTCGGCCGCCGGCATGCGCTGCCAAACCGGCGCTATTTTAAAAAACCGGCCGCTGTCATTGTCGCCGACTTGAATAATGCGCCCATCCGGCCGCGTCGTATGCACAACAAACTCCGCCATGCGCTCGAGGCGCTCCCAATACCATGCCGGGAAAGGAGTGTCCCGCGCCGGTTGCATCACCTCCGCCGGGAGCGCGTACAGCGGCACTGGGGGCGCTGGCAGCGGGGGCGGACCCGGCACCCGCCGGCCATCGTAAGCCTGCAGGGCCCGCTGTTTTGCGGGAGGCAATCCCAGCGTCAGGGCCGTGGCGTAAAGCAGCATTTCCGCGGAAAGCCGGTGATAAGCGGTGGAAGCCTCGAAACAGGCGCCGTCCCGGCCGAATTGGAATTCGGCCTCGCGCACCAACTCCCGCACGGCGAACGCCAGCCATGCATCCGTTTCCGGCGCACCGGGCAGATAGGCGGCGGCAAACAACAGGCCGGCCACATTGGCCAGATAATGATTGTTCCGCACCCGGATGTCCCATTCCAAGTGGTTGACAATGTAAAGGGCATGTTCGTACACGCCGCGTTTGAAAACTTCCAGGAACGCGGCATCGAAATCAATTCCTTGCGCGCGAAACATGTCATAAGCCAACAGCCAGTTGGCCACACGGATACCGGCCTCCATGCTGTAAAACCAGTTGACACCCCAGCGCGGCGGATTGAGGGCCATGAAATCCAGGACTTGCGAACGAAATTCACGGACCAGACGCTCCGCCTGGACGCATCCCATCCGGGCGGCGGCCGCGGCCAACTGCGGCAGGTGCTGCATGCGGGCCAGTTCCCAGGGCGTCTTGATGTCCACGCCGGTCAAATGCCCGCAACGGATATCGCCATGCCAGGTTTTGGCCGACCACCGATACCCCGACTTGAAATCCAACTGCCAGTCCAACGGCTGATAATCCGGATCGGCAGAGGCCAGCAACCGCCAGAGACGGCGGGATTCCGGCAGGTTGGGGCGCGCCACCTGTTCCGCTATCCAGGCGCCCTCCGGATCGGGGCTTATTTCCCGCCCCATCGGATAAAAATGACCGGCCAGACCTCTGCATTGCATGCCATACCTGATTTCCAACCAGCCGGACCCCAGCAAATCAAAGCAATGGTTCAAGTAATGCTCAACCGGAATTTCCGCCGCCAGGCGGCGCACGGCTTGCGCCAGGCCGGTATGTACGGCCAGCAGACCGCTCGGACCGGAAGGCGCATAAGCGGAAGCCCACCGGTCGCGGAGGCGGTCCGCGGCTGCGCGACATCTTGGCCGCGCCGCTTGCATGGCACGCCCGGGAAACCGGACGGCCCAGCCGGATAATTGCCGGATGCTAAGCATTTCGCCAGATTCCCCGCGTATCAATCAATTGCTTGCCGTGTAAAAGCCGGCGGTCAACATTCCGGAAAACATCGTGGTCCACCAGCGCCACAACAATCTCGGCGCGCTGCAGCACGGCTTCTAGGGAAAACAGCTTAAACTCCTTGAAAGCACCATCCAAATAAGGATCGCAGGCCATGACTTTAAAACCTTTTTCCGCCATTAACTGCCGGACAATCCCCAGGGCGGGCGACTCGCGAATATCGTCCACATTGGCTTTGAAAGTCAATCCCAGACAACCGACCACCGGCCGGACAATTTCCGCCGCTGCGTCCTTGACTTTTTGCACCACCCAGCCGGGCTTGGAGTCGTTAACTTCGCGCGCTGTGCGGATCAAGCGCGCCTGCTCCGGGGCGGCGGCCGCCAAAAACCAGGGATCCACGGCAATGCAGTGCCCCCCCACTCCCGGCCCCGGCTGGAGAATGTTGACCCGGGGATGGCGGTTGGCCAAGGCGATCAACTCCCAGACATCCACGCCCAGCCGGTCGCAAATCATGGACATTTCATTGGCGAAGGCGATGTTGACGTCCCGGAATGAATTTTCCACCAACTTGGTTAATTCCGCCGTGCGGCTGTCGGTCAGTAGAATCTGGCCGACACAGAAAGCGCGGTATAAATCCGCCGCCCGCCGGGTCGCAGCTGGAGTAACCCCGCCGATTACGCGGTCATTCTCCACCAATTCCTTGAGAATATGGCCCGGCAGCACGCGTTCCGGACAATGCGCCGCGTGAATGGCGGACGCTATTTCCGGGCGGGCTTCGGCAATGGCGCGGTAAATTCTTTCCGTGGTGCCCACCGGGGAGGTGGATTCCAGAATCACCAGGTTGCCGCGGCGGAGATGGGGAATGATGGCCGCGGCCGCGGCATCCACATAACGCAAATCCGGTTCGTGCCGGTTGCCCGCGCCATGTTTAAACGGCGTCGGAACGGCGATGATAAAGGCATCCGCCGTAGCGGGTTTATCCGACGCCCGCAGGCGCCCGCTGTTAACCGCCGCGCGCACCAGGATGTCGAGGTCCGGCTCGACGATGTGGATTTTCCCGGAATTAATCGTATCCACCACGCGCGGGTTGACGTCCACTCCCAGCACGTCAATCCCGCGATTCGCCAGCATGGAAGCCGTCGGCAATCCAATATATCCCAACCCCAGCACGACCGTTTTTTTGATTTCAGGCATAATTCGGCTCATCCTTGTAGCATTAGAAAGTTCATACATTCCCGCACAATCCGCCCGGCCGCGCGCCCGTCTCCGTAAGGATTATGCGCTCGCGCCATCCGGGCATATTCCGCGTTATCGGACAACAACCGTTCCGTTTCCGCGATGACGCGGGCCTGGTCCGTGCCTACGATGCGGACGGTACCGGCCGCCACGGCTTCCGGCCGCTCGGTTACATCCCGCATCACCAGCACCGGCTTGCCAAGGCTGGGCGCTTCTTCCTGCACGCCGCCGGAATCCGTCAAAATCAACGCGGACTGTTCCATCAAATACACAAACGGCAAATACGCCAGTGGTTCAACCAGATGAATGTTGCCGTTCCGGCGCGCGGCGGCGCCCAGGGCCGCATGCACCGGCCGGCGCACCTGCGGATTAAGATGCACGGGATAGACAAAATCAACTTCCGGGAACCGGCGCGCCAGTTCGGCAATCGCCTGACAAATATTATCGAATCCCGCGCCGAAATTTTCCCGGCGATGCCCGGTAATCAGAACCATCCGCCGCCGGCCGGCGGCGATATTGTCAAATACCTGCCGTAATTCCGGAATGACCGGGGGATTTTCACGCACCCGCGCGGCAGCCATGAATAAAGCGTCTATGACGGGATTGCCGGTGACAAAGATGCGCTCCGCCGGCAGATTTTCCCGCAGCAGGTTGTCACGGCTAGCGGTAGTGGGCGCAAAATGCAGATCCGCCAGCCGCGACGCAAGCACGCGGTTGATTTCTTCCGGCCAGGGCGCGCGCGGATTGCCGGTGCGTAAACCGGCTTCGACGTGCGCTACCGGCACTTTCTGATAAAAAGCCGCCAGGGCCGCACAGAACACCGTGGTCGTATCGCCCTGGACGATTGCCAGGTGCGGTTGCGTATCCGCCAGGTAACGGTCGAGCGCCGTCACTGCGCGGCCGGTGAATGCCCCCAGGGTCTGGTTGGGCTGCATCAGGTTCAAATCCGTGTCCGGCTTGATGCCGAAAACCTCCAGCACCTGGTCAAGCATGTTGCGATGCTGGGCGGTGACGCATACCCGGCACTCCGCGGCAGGCTGCTGCCGCAGCGCTAAAATTACCGGCGCCAGTTTCACCGCCTCCGGCCGGGTTCCGAAAATAACGGCTATGTTGAATTTCCGCACGACTGTTCCTTTCCGTCCAATTTCGTCAATACCGCGCCGGCGCAAAGGCGGCATAACCGGCAGCCGACAGCAGCGCAATCATCCGTCCGGATGCCGGATGGCGGACGGATGGATCCATGCGCCGGTCGCCGTCATAATCGGCGCATGCCGGCTGCCAGCCCTGCCCGCCGAGTTTGAAATCAACCGCCTGCCAATTCGCGCCGGAAAGCCGCACCTGCCAGGCGCCCCCCATTTCATGATAACACGCCAGGTCGCTCCGGCCGTCCCCGTCGTAATCGCCCGGCGCCGGCTGCCAGCCCGGCCCGCCGATGGCGGCTTGGGCCAAGGCATACTGCCGCCCCGAGAGCCGCGCCCGCCACTCGCCATGGGCGGCGCCGTAAGCCGCAGGATCGGTCCGGCCGTCCCCGTCGTAATCTCCCGGCACCGGCCGCCAGCCCGGCCCGCCGCAAACGGCCTGGGCGGTCTGATACGACCGCCCGGAACAGAAACATTGCCACGCTCCGGTCGGCTGATGATAAAAACACGGGTCGGTCCGTCCGTCCCCGTCGTAATCGCCCGGCGCCGGCTGCCAGCCCGGCCCGCCGAAGTTGAAAGCAAAACTGGCATAGCCGGCGCTGGACAACAGGACGGTCCACCGGCCGGCGCCCGGGTCGTACATGGCCGGGTCCGCCCGCCGGTCGCCGTCATAATCCCCGGCGGCAAAAACGGCGGATGCATTCCATTCCCCTTCAAAAATATCCCGCGCCCGCCGGAAGTCCTGGCTGGAAAGCCAAACCCGGATGATCCCGCCGTCGGCCAACGGCCAGACGGCCTCGGCGATGCCGTCGCCGTCGTAGTCGCCGACCATGTTGTTCAAGGCCGGCGGATTGGTCGGCAGGACAATCACCGCCAGGGACTGGACGCAGGCGCCGTGGTTTTCAATTTCCGCCAGCGCTTGAAACGCGTAAATCCCAGCCGCATCCGGCGCGCCGGAGATCAACCCCGTCAGCGGATCGCATGCCAGCCAGCCCGGCGCTCCCCGCAGGGTGTAACGCGGGGTTTCGATGTCCCAGTATTCCAGGTACATATCTGACCAGGGTTCCAGGCTGCTCAAATGGCCCAGCGAGCTGATAGTCTTCAACGGCAGGGCCAGCAATTCGCCCAGCCGAATGGTTACGCAATTGGTGTTGCAGAAAAACGGCCGGGGCGCCGCCGCCATGGCCGACGGACCGCCGCGGTTGCCGGACTCATCCATGGCGACCACCCGGTAATAGGCCGCATTGCCGCCCGCCCGGTCGGCATCCGGCCCTATTACCTCCAGGAACGAATTGGTGGTGGCGGCGATAAAGTTGGCGGGAAACGGCGAGACCAGGCGGGATGGGATCAGGTTGCCGACATACACGGCATAGGGCTCGTCGCTGACGGTGAAACCTTTTTCATCGCTGCCGTAAACGTGATATGCCGCCGCCGGGCGGCCGCCGGCCGGCGGATCCCACGCCAGCACACCCGTCCCCGCGCCGGCGTCCATTGCCAAGCGGACATTGCGCGGCACTCCCGGGCCGCGGGGCGTAAACCGCCATACCGGACTCCAGGCGCTCCAGACGCCGTTCGTACCGCAAACGCGGACCCGCCAATAATATTCCTGCCCGGGATTGAGCAACCCGGCGCGGGGCAGCGTGTAACCGGCCGTGCCGGCATTAGCGGTGCGTGAAATTAATTTCTCGAAATTAGACGACAGCGGCCAGCGCATTTCCGGGTGGTCGGCCAGTTCAAAATGGTAATCCGCCGCGGCGGCGGAGGGTTCCCAGGCAAAGGCGATCTGCGTTCCATCCGCCTCCCCGCCGTCCGCCGGATACATGGGAGCGGAAGGCGGCGCCGGAATTGCAATGTCCGCCTCCACCCAGGTATGGGTAATGCGCACGGCTCGAACGTCGCTTTCATCGGAATAGGCAAATAAATTTTCACCCACCCGCATGGCGGGCATGGTCAATGGCGCCATTTGAATGTCGTTGCGGATACTGCATGCCGCCAGCCATGAATCCGCCAACGGAAATTTGCAGGCCAGGTAATATTCATGCACCGCCGGTCCGTCCCATTGAAAAAAAGCATCCAGATTCGTTCCGACAGGAAACCAGTCGGTCAGGTTGGTGGCGCAATAAAATTCCACCTGGCTGCCCGTGAATTCCAACCCGCCCCCGACCACGACGTAAGGACAACTGATTTTCCAAACCACCATGCCGGGAGCGGCCCCGGCGCAACGCAGGACTCCCCCGGCATCGCTGATATTTTCCGCCAGGGCGGCGCCATCCCGCCATACGGCGCGGCTGAAATCGGGCAGATATTCCCAGGCGCCGTGGCAACAGAGCGGATAATCCTCCGGCGGCGCGTCGGGTGGCACGCCGTGAAACCGCGGCGGATCGCGGCGGCCCCAGCGCCAGACCAGGGCCTCACCCGGCCGGAGTTGCATGTCCATGGAAAATTCCGTCCATTGCGGCACATCCATCTGGTACATGTCCACGTGCAAGCCCGCCACCCGCTCACTGTCAGCGCGGTTGTCGGCTTGCAGCAAACCATGATGATGGACGCGTTTCACCAGGTCGTGGTCGGCGGTGGTGTCCGCCATGCCGGCCACGGTTGTATTGTCAGGCAACAGCATGTAAGAATGCAAATCGCTGTCCAGCATGTTCCAGCGGCCGTCGAAATAAACTTCTCGCACCGAATGCTGGTGGATGCGCGTCCAGCGGATCGGCAGCCCGGCTGTCTGCCACAACGCCCCCAGCGCCACGGCTTCATATTCGCAGTAATCATAACCATAAGTGTTGATCAGCTTGATTGGAGCATAAAGCTGCGCGCGGTAGAGGCGCAGGACGCCCAGCGGAAAATGGTAATGGTATTTGTGTTTTCGCAACCAATTCCACAAAGCCAGAACCCGGTCGCGCGCTGGCCAGGCATCCGGCGCTGCCGCCGACACCAGGCCGGCAAGGCTCCGAAAAGCATGGCGGCGGTCGGTAATCCAGGGGTTGATGATGATATTCGTTCCGATATTTTCCAACCGCAGTTCGCGGTTGGACTCCCAAACCTGCATCCATGTGTTGAAACCTATCGGCGAGCGGCATTGTTCGCCGTCCAAAGTTCCGCCCTGCACCACCCGGTATTCCGCCGGCGCGGCGTCAATCACCTGCACATAAGACTGCGGCGGATTGGCGGATTCGCCCATCCAGACCCAATCCGCCGGCGCGGCGGCCGCCAGACATCCCGAGACCATGAGTCCCGCAAACGCGGAAAATCCGCCTGCAAAACCTGGTCGCGGCGGCTGAATGGGGTGGTGGCGACACATGTGTAACCTGAATCCGTG